>CAZTHV010000148.1:0-8325 GCA_964613165.1 uncultured Marmoricola sp. | reverse complement strand
CCTTCACGATGCCCGGCTTCGCCACCACCGCCTACACCAAGGGCAATGCCACGCGGCTGGCCAAGTCGCTCGGGGTGAGCTTCGAGGAGCTCGACATCCGCCCGGCCGCGCGGCAGATGCTCGACGACCTCGGGCATCCCTTCATGGACCAGCACAGCATGGACGAGCACAGCGCCGACGGCGAGGAGGTCTACGACGTGACCTTCGAGAACGTCCAGGCGGGGCTGCGCACCGACTACCTCTTCCGGATCGCCAACCAGCGTGGCGGGATCGTGCTGGGCACCGGCGACCTCTCCGAGCTGGCGCTGGGCTGGTGCACGTACGGCGTGGGTGACCAGATGTCGCACTACGCGGTCAACACCGGTGTGCCCAAGACGCTGATCCAGCACCTCATCCGCTGGGTGGCCGCCAGCGGTCAGTTCGAGGGCGAGGTCAACGACGTGCTCACCGAGATCGTCGAGCAGGAGATCACCCCGGAGCTGGTCCCGGCCAGGGAGGGCGAGCAGGCACAGAGCACCGAGGCCAGCATCGGCCCGTACGCCCTGCAGGACTTCACCCTCTGGTACGTGCTGCGGCACGGCTTCCGGCCCAGCAAGATCGCCTTCCTCGCCGAGCACGCCTGGCGCGACGCCGAGGCGGGGGAGTGGCCGCCCGGCTACCCCGACGGGCGCCGCCTCGCCTACGACCTCCCCACCATCAGGCACTGGCTGGAGGTGTTCGTGAGGCGCTTCTTCGCGTTCAGCCAGTTCAAGCGCTCGGCACTGCCCAACGGCCCCAAGGTCTCGGCCGGCGGCTCGCTCTCGCCGCGCGGCGACTGGCGGATGCCGTCGGACGCCAACGCCAACGCCTGGCTCGCGGATCTCGACCGGGTCCCCACGGACTGAGACGGGCGCCTCGAGCGGGTGCCCGAGTGCGGGCACGAGTCCGGGCTGCGTCTTTGCCGCGTCTTAGGGCGCCGATGGTTCGCGGTTAGCGGCCCCGGCGAGACGGTCTTCTCACACGATCCGTGATCAGTGAGGAGTGAGCCCGATGCGGAAGAAGGTCATCGTCGCCGTTGTCGCGGCACTAGCCCTGGTGGCCGCCGGCGGCATCGGCTGGGCGATCGCTCGCCCGACCGGCGAGGAGCCCACGGCGCGCGGGAGCTGCGGCGCGGTCTCCTACGAGCTGAGCGCCGAGCGCGAGGACGGCGGGCACGAGGTGAGCTTCGAGCTGCAGTCCGAGGCGCCGGGCGAGACCTGGCGGATCGAGCTCACCCAGGACGGCGGCACTCTCCTATCGGGAGAGCGCACCACCGACGAGGACGCGGAGATCGACGTCGACGTCTTCACCGAGGACGGCATCGACGACATCGCCGTGACGTTCACCCCGGCCGGTGGCGAGCCGTGCACGGCCACACTCCGTCGCTGAGCGACACCGAATCCCCACCCAAGGAGGAACCATGAAGAAGCACGCCATCGCGGGCGGCCTGATCGCCGCCCTGACCGTCCCGGCCGTCCTGCTGGCGGCAGCCCCGGCCCATGCCGACATCGAGCGCTCCGGGCGCTGTGCCGGCGCCGAGTTCGAGCTCAGCGTCGACCGGGAGCACCGCGGCTTCGAGGTGGAGGCCGACATCGACGATGCCCGGCCCGGCAGCGCGTGGCGGGTCACGCTGCGCCACGAGGGGAAGGTCTTCTACTCCAAGATCCGCCACGCCGACCGTGAGGGCGACATCAGCGTCGACCGGTTCCGCCACAACACCCGCGGCAAGGACAAGTTCCGGCTGAAGGTGACTCCAGTCGGCGGGAAGTCGTGCTCGGTCAAGGTGATCACGCGCTAGCCCGGGGCGGTCACGGCGGCGGGTCGTAGGATCGCTGCCGTGACCGAAGCGCCGTCCGAAGCTGGGTCGCCTGGCGGTCCCGATGACGCGCCGTCGGCGCTGCGCACCTTCATCCGCACCGAGGTCGCCGGCGCCGGGTTGCTGGTCGCGGTCGCCGTCGTGGCGCTGCTCTGGGCGAACTCGCCGTGGTCGCAGTCCTACGTAGAGCTCTGGCACAGGCCGCTGTCGGTCTCGTTCGGCGGCGACGGGCTGACCATGGACCTCCACCACTGGGTGAACGACGGCCTCATGGTGGTGTTCTTCTTCGTCATCGGCCTGGAGGTGCGCCGGGAGCTCGCTATCGGCGAGCTCACCGAGCGGAGCCGGCTGACCATTCCGCTCATCGCCGGCATCGGCGGCATGGTGGTGCCGGCTCTGCTCTACCTGGCGATCAACCCGTCAGGCGAGGCCATGGCGGGATGGGGAGCGGTGATCGGCACCGACACGGCCTTCCTGCTCGGCGCCCTGGCGCTGGTGGGGCCGAGCGTATCCACGCAGCTGCGGGTCTTCCTGCTGACGCTCACCGTGATCGACGACATCGTCGCGGTCACCGTGATCGGAGTCGTCTACTCCGACGACATCAACCTGCGCGCCCTGATGGTGGCCTGCGTGTGCCTCCTCGTGCTGGTGGCCCTCGGCCGGCTCGGGGAGTGGCGCGCCTCGCCGTACGTCGCCACGGTGGTGGTGCTCTGGATCGCCACCCTCCAGTCGGGCATCCACGCCGCGATCGCCGGCATGCTCTCCGGACTCCTGGTCCCGGCCGCCGATCCCGATCGCCGCCTGGTGCAGCGCGCCGCCGACCAGTTCCGGCGGTTCCGGCAGTCACCGCTGCCGCGGCTGCAGCGGGTGGCCCGACAGAGCCTCAACCGGGCGGTCTCGGTCAACGAGCGGCTTCAGGAGGTGCTGCACGGCTGGACCAGCTTCGTGATCGTCCCGCTGTTCGCGCTCGCGAATGCCGGCATCGATCTGCGCGATGGCGTCCTCGGCGAGGCGCTGCGCTCACCGGTCATGTGGGGCATCGTCGTCGGCCTAGTGCTCGGCAAGCTGGTCGGCATCGGGGCCGGTGCGCTCGGGACGGTCAGGCTGGGTCTCGGCCGGCTTCCCGAAGGGGTGGGCTCGGGCCACACCCTGGGAGGCGCGGCGCTGTCGGGCATCGGGTTCACCGTGTCCCTGCTGATCATCGAGCTGGCCTTCGATTCCCAGGAGCTGGCGGACCATGCGAGGGTGGGCGTGCTCCTGGCCGCGGTGCTCGCGGTCGTGGCCGGCTGGGCGATCTTCGCGATCGCGGCACGGTTCTTCGGCCAGCGTGACGCGGCGCTTCCGGTCGTGCTCAGCGACGCCGTGGACCCCGCGCGCGATCACGTGGCCGGACCGGTGGAGGCCCCGCTCACCCTGGTGGAGTACCTCGACTTCGAGTGCCCGTTCTGTGCCCGGGTGACGGGCGCCGCCAAGGAGGTGCGTGCCCACTTCGGTGACCGGCTGCGCTACGTCCCGCGGCACAAGCCGCTCCCGGTCCACCCGCACGCGTTCCTCGCCGGCATCGCCGCGGAGGCGGCGGGCGCCCAGGGCAGCTACTGGGAGATGCACGAGCTGCTGTTCTTGCACCAGGACCGGCTGGAGCGCGACGACCTCGTCGCCTACGCCGGGGAGCTCGGCCTCGACGTCGAGCGATTCGCCGCCGATCTCGATGACGCGGCTCTGGCCGCGCGGATCGAGCGGGACGCCGCCGGCGCCGATGCCAGCGGTGTCCGGGCCACGCCGACGTTCTTCATCGGCGACCGCCGCCACGAGGGACCCTTCGACGCGCGCAGCCTGATCGCCGCGCTCGAGGCTGCCGACGCGGCCACCCTCACTCCGCCCCGAGCGTGACCTCCACGAGAGCGCCGCCGGTGGGAGATCGCCCCAGGCGGAGCCCGCCGCCGGACTCGGTGGCGGTGCGCTCGACGATGGACAGGCCGAGGCCGGTGGAGCCGCCGCCGCTGGCGCCTCGGCCGGCGGCGTCCATGCCGTCGGGGAGGCCAGGGCCTCCGTCGGTCACGGTCAGGCGGAGCCGGTCGCCGTCGAGAGAGATCGAGATCGCGACGGGCGTGCCGTCGGGTGTGTGGGTGAAGACGTTGTCGAGGAGCACATCGGCCAGCGCGCCCAGGTCGGCCTCGCTGGTGCGGACGGCGAACAGGGCTGCCTCGGGCACGTCGACCTCGAAGCGCCGGCCCTGCTCCTCGGCCAGCGGCTCCCAGTAGCGGACCCGATCGGCCAGCACGGCGACGGCGTCGGTGCGCGGATCCAGGCCTTCGCGCTCGGAGCGGCGGGCGTCGCGGACGATCCGGTCCACCGTCGCCTGCAGCTCGTCGAGGTCGGCGGACAGCCGGGCCCGGTCCGCGGGCTCGGCGACGGAGTCGATGCGCAGCCGCAGCGCCGTGACCGGCGTGCGCAGCCGATGGGAGAGGTCCGCCACCGTCTCGCGCTCCCGGCGCAGCAGCAGCTCGATCCGGCCCACCAGACGGTTGATCGCGGCGGCCAGCTCCTCGACCTCCACCGGGCCGGATACCTCGACCGGCTCGGGGCGTTCGGACTGGCCGAGGGTCTGGGTGTAGTCGGCCAGCCGGCGGATGGGCTGCACGAACGAGCGGCCCAGGCGGTCCACGACGAGCAGCGAGCCGGCCAGCAGCACCAGCCCGAGGACGGCGAGTGCCAGCCAGGCCCGGCCGACGGCCGAGGTGAGCCCGGGCTGCTCCACGACGACCCGCACCACCGGGGTCTGAGAGGGCAGCGCCGAGTTGCCGCCCCGCGAGACCGGTACCAGGATCTGCGAGCCTCGGGCGACGTCGTCCACGCGTGCCCGGCCGGTATTGCGGGCGTCGGCGACCCGGGAGTCCTCGCCGGGGTCGGGACCGATGGCGGTCCCGTCGGGATAGAGCACGGTCGTCCGGGAGTGGTCCGGTCCGCGGTTCACCCGCTCGACGTACGCCGCCACGGCGCCCTTGTCCCGGCCGGAGACGACCGTCTCCGTCGCCTGCACCTCCAGCGCCGCCCGGGAGAGCCGGTCCTCCAGGGCATAGCTGCGCACCAGGACGGCCATCGGCACGAGCATCGCGAGCAGCACCATCGTGATGGCGGCGGCTGCGGTGACGATCAGGCTGCGACGCACTGGCTCATCCGGGCTTGCCGGGGACCGCGAGCCGAATGCCCACGCCGCGGACCGTGGTCAGGTAGCGCGGCTCGGCGGCGGACTCGCCGAGCTTGCGGCGCAGCCAGGAGAGGTGGACGTCGACGGTCTTGTCCGACCCACCCCACGGCTGGTTCCAGACCTCGACGAGGAGGTCCTTCTTGGTCACCACCTCGCCCGCGTGCTCGGCGAGATGGGCGAGCAGGTCGAACTCCTTCGGCGTCAGCTCGATCTCCTCCCCGTCGAGCCGGGTGCGCCGTCCGGCGAGATCGATCTCCAGCCCACTGACGGTGATCGTCCGGGGCTGGGAGCGACCGCCCTCGACCCGGCGCAGCACGGCGCGGATGCGCGCCTCCAGCTGGGCGGTGGTGTACGGCTTGATCACGTAGTCGTCGGCCCCGGCGTCCAGCGCGCCGACCAGCGACGGGTCGTCGTCGCGGGCGCTGGCGATGATCACCGGCACGTCGCTGACCGCGCGCAGCATGGAGAGCACCTGAGTGCCGTCCACATCGGGGAGACCGAGGTCGAGGATGACCAGGTCGGGGCGGGAGTCGACCGCCAGCTGCAGGCCGGCCATCCCGGTGGGGGCGGAGGAGACGGCGTACCCGAGCTCGCGCAGCGACCGGACCAGCAACGGCCGGATCCGGTCGTCGTCCTCGATGATCAGCACCTCGGCCACGGGACGACCGTAGCCGCCCGGGGCACGGACCGGCGCCCCCTTAGCCGGCCCTTAACCGGTCCCTAGCGAGGAGATCAGCCGACAGGACGGAGGATCGGAGCATGAGCAATCGCAGCAAGCGGCTCGGGTTCGTCCTCGCCTGGGTGCTGGCCACCGTCCTCGCGGTCGGCGCCGGCGTCCTGGCGGTGGCGACCGTGGGCGCGAGCATCCGGGACCGGGGACCCATCGGCGAGGACGTGGGACTCGGCGGCGACGTGCAGCCGGCAGCGCCCGAGACGACCGCTGCGGCCGTGCGCAAGGAGATCACCGGCGAGTTCGGCGTCTTCGTCGTCGAGTGCCGGGACACGTGGGCGTACGGCGTGGAGGCGCGTCCGGCGACCGCTCAGGGCTGGCGCGTGGTCAGCTACGAGAAGGGCCCCGACGACGACGTGGACGCGGTCTTCAGCGACGGACGGAACTCGGTCGATCTGGAGGTCTTCTGCAACCGGGGACAGCCGACCGTCGCCGAGATGGAGCGCAACACCCTCGGTGAGGAGGATTGAGCGGTCAGCCCTGCTGGGCGGCCCACTCCGCGACCCGGCGGGCGGACTCCTCCTCGGAGATGTCCTCCACCCGGGTCATCACCGACCAGCGGATGCCGAAGGGGTCGCGGATGCTGGCGAAGCGATCGCCGGAGACGAAATTCGTGACCGGCTCGCGGATGGTGGCGCCCGCCTCCTCGGCGCGCGCCACGACCGCGTCGACGTCGGAGCAGTAGAGCCCGAGGGAGTAGCAGTCGTCCTCGCCGGCCGGTGGCGGCACCATGTGGTACTCCGGGCTCGGCTCGCCCAGCTGGAGGTGGCCGTGGCCGAAGTCCAGCACGGCGTGCGCAACGACGCCGTCGAACTCGGTGACGTCGACGACCCGTGCCCCGAAGACGTCGCGGTAGAAGTCGATCGCCCCGTGGGCGTCGGGGACGGCGATGAAGGGCGTCAGGCTGGTCAGGCCGTGCGGGATCCCGTGGTCGGTGTGCATGCCGTGAGCGGCGGTGGTGGTCTCGGTCATGGAGCCGACGCTACGAGTGCGTCGCCGGCGCAGGCTTGGAGATTCGCGACAGACCCGTGGAAGGCTGGTCCCCGTGGCGCACCACGACCGAGGCATCCTCTACCCGGCCCGGCTCCCGTCGTTCCACCGGCTGCCGCCGCCGGAGCTGGTGGCCGACCTCGTGTGCTGGTTCTGGATCCCGGAGTGGGACCTCGCCCCCGGTCGCGTGTCGCGCCAGGAGGTGATCGCGTTCCCTGCCTGCAACCTGGTGGTGGAGCCCGAGAT
Organism: uncultured Marmoricola sp.; assembly: GCA_964613165.1. GTDB lineage: Bacteria > Actinomycetota > Actinomycetes > Propionibacteriales > Nocardioidaceae > Marmoricola. The sequence continues at coordinate 1,317 of CAZTHV010000148.1, read as the reverse complement.
GGTCGGCTTCTCCGGCCCGTCCACCCGCCGGTCGCACCGTGACCTCACCGGCCGTGGCTGGGCGGTGGGCGCGCTGCTGCGCCCGGCCGCCGTCCCCGCCTTCGCCGAGGATCCGGCGGCGCTGCGGGACGACTACCGGCCCCTCGATCTGCCGGAGCTGAGGGCGGCGGTGGACGCGACGATGGCGGGTGGCCAGACCGCCGGCGGCGACGTACGCCGTGCCGCAGCTGTCGCGGCGTTCTCCGACTGGCTCGCGGAGCAGTTGCCGGAGCCGGGGGAGGAGGCGCTGCTGGCCAACCGGATGGCCGACCTGCTCGATGGTGACCAGAAGATCCGGACGGTGGCCCACGCCGCCGAGCGGCTCGGCGTCTCGGTTCGGACGCTGCAGCGGCTCGCCGGGCGGTACGTCGGCCTGCCGCCCGCGGCGATGATCCGCCGGCGCCGGCTGCAGGAGGCGGCCGAGCTGCTGCGTACCCGCCCGGAGACCGACATCGCGTCCGTGGCCGCCGACCTGGGCTATGCCGACCAGGCGCACCTCGCCCACGACTTCCGCTCGGTCCTCGGCTTCACCCCGAGCGGGTACCGGCAGCGCTCGCGTTGAGAGCGCGGCGAGGCGGCAGCGACCGGCCGAAGCCACCCCGCCACGCTCTGACACATGCCGGCAACACGGATGCGCCATAGTTCTCCCATGGGCAAGCAGGAAGACTTCGTGCTCCGAGCGCTGGAGGAGCGAGACGTCCGCTTCGTGCGGCTGTGGTTCACCGACGTGCTCGGCTACCTGAAGTCGGTCGCGATCGCTCCGGCCGAGCTGGAGGGCGCCTTCAGCGAGGGCATCGGCTTCGACGGCTCGGCGATCGAGGGCTTCGCCCGGGTGACCGAGGCGGACATGCTGGCCCGGCCCGACCCGGCGACCTTCCAGATCCTGCCGTGGCGTGGCGACGGTCCGGCGACGGCGCGGATGTTCTGCGACATCACCATGCCCGACGGCTCGGCGTCGTACGCCGACCCGCGCTACGTGCTGAAGCGGACCCTGAGCGCCGCCGCCGAGCAGGGCTTCACCTTCTACACCCACCCCGAGATCGAGTTCTACCTCTTCAAGGGCCAGCCCGAGCCCGGGCAGGTCCCCGAGCCGGTGGACCGCAGTGGCTACTTCGACCACACCGCGCAGTCCAAGGGCTCGGACTTCCGGCGTGAGGCGATCACCATGCTCGAGTCGATGGGCATCTCGGTGGAGTTCAGCCACCACGAGGGCGGGCCAGGCCAGCAGAAGATCGACCTGCGCTATGCCGACGCGATGTCTACCGCGGACAACATCAT
>CAZTHV010000147.1:0-8334 GCA_964613165.1 uncultured Marmoricola sp. | reverse complement strand
GGCTGGTAGTAGTCGTAGTAGGAGACGAAGTACTCCACCGCGTTGTCGGGGAAGAGCTGGCGCAGCTCGTTGGCGAACTGCGCGGCCAGCGTCTTGTTGGGCTGTAGCACCAGCACCGGCCGCTGCACCCGCTCGGCCACCCAGGCCACCGTGGCGGTCTTGCCCGTGCCCGTCGCACCGAGCAGGACGACGTCCTCGACGCCGGCGTCGAGCCGGCGGCTGATCTCCTCGATCGCCGTCGGCTGGTCGCCCGAGGGCTGGAACTCGGAGACGACCTTGAAGGGAGCGACGCGACGCTCGAGATCGGTGACCGGACGCATGCCAACGAGACTACGACCCGCCACCGACAGTCCGGCGATGCCGGGAACCGTCGCCGCTCGACCCGGCGACTCGCTGAGTCCTACGTCACGGCTCCGGAAAGGTTCCTCACCAGTAGATTGAGCCGGTGGGCAAGAAGTCACGCGCTGTGGTGGGGGTCGGCCGGGAGCTCTGGCCGATCCTTCGGCGCACCCTGCTCACCGTCGTCGGCGCCCAGCTGCTGCTGGCGGTCTCGCTGACCCTGGTCGACTCCTGGCGGCGCCGGGGGAAGAAGCCGCAGCCCTTCGGCACCCCGGCCCCGCAGACGGTCACCGTTGGGCACGGCACCGTGACGACGTACACCAACGGCGTCGACCTCTACCGGGACATGTTGACCGCGATCGACGAGGCCGAGCAGCTGATCCTCTTCGAGACCTACATCTGGAAGGACGACGAGGTCGGCCAGCGGTTCAAGCAGGCGCTGACCGCCGCCGCCGACCGTGGCGTCGAGGTCTACGTCATCTACGACGCCTTCGCCAACCTGGTCGTCCGCCGTGCCTTCAAGCGGTTCCCGCCCTCGCTGCGGGTGCTGCGCTACCCGGTCTACAACGGCGGGTTCCGATTCTGGGACCTGCGGCGGTACGGCCGCGACCACCGCAAGCTGCTGGTCGTCGACGACAAGGCGGCCTTCGCCGGCGGCTTCAACATCGGGGCCGCCTACGCCACCGCGTGGCGTGACACGCACTGCCGGGTGACCGGGCCCGGGGTGTGGGACCTCAAGCGGTCCTTCGCCGACTTCTGGAACGACCATCGCCGCCGCAGGCGGCCACTGCTGCTGGAGACTGCGGAGTCGGAGTGGGAGCCCCGGATCAGAGTCCAGCGAAACCTCCCGCGGCAGTGGATGTTCCCGATCCGGGGGATGTACCTCGAGGCGATCAACCGGGCGGGCCGCAACATCTGGATGACGCACGCCTACTTCATCCCCGACGAGGACTTCGTCGAGGCGCTGGCCGAGGCCGCCGCCCGCGGTGTCGACGTACGCATCCTGGTGCCTCGCACCTCCAACCACGTGGTCGCCGACTGGATCTCGCGCGGCTACTACGCCCAGCTCCTCGCCGCCGGCGTCCAGATCCACCGGTTCGAGGGCGCCATGGTGCACGCCAAGACCGGAGTTCACCGGCGCTTCACCGAAGGAGTGCTGCGGCCGCTGCGCCACCTGCTCTGATACCCGAGCAGCGTCTGCACCTGAGCGCCTCAGCTGCGGGTCTCGATCAAGCGATTGACCGCGGCCATGATCGGCGTGTGCAGCTCGCTCAGCGATTCGACGTCGTCGGCACCGACCGCGTTCGTGACGAACGAGCTGACGGCAGCCACGAGGACCTCGGTCATCATCCGCTCTTCGGCCGTCGCTCCGTGCCCGGCGCCGGCGTTCGGCGACTGGGCCGCGGAGAAGAGGTCGACGAACTTCTCGTAGGCCTGACGGCGCTGCTCGATGGCCTTCGGCCCGGCGGCGTAGACCTCGATCAGGAAGACGCGGGCGAAGGCCGCGTTGTCGGCCAGCGTCGAGAGATAGGTGGTGAGCAGGGCGCTGACGCGCTCGGCGGGCTCTGACTGCGCCTCGGACTCGAGCTCCTTGAGCTGATCGTCCAGCGCCGCCATCAGGATCGTCTGAGCGATCGCGTTGGCGGCGAGGAAGCAGTCGAGCCGGTCCTCGAAGAGCTGGTAGAAGGTGGCGCGCGAGACACCGGCCCGGGCGACGATGTCGGAGACCGAGGTCGTCGCGTAGCCCTTGCCGGCCATCACCTCCACCGCCGCCAGGAGGATCCGGTTGCGCTGCGACTCCTCGACCGTCTCACGGGAGAGGCGGTGGGGTCCGCGCGGAAGCCGGGGGAACAACGCCGCTGGGGTCTCCGGGGTGGATGCGTCGTCCGAGCTCATCGCCGCATTATCCCGCCCGCCCGGCCGGTGCACGGCGGTGACGTCGTGGAAGGGACTCGTCGCCGCTCTTGCCAGGAGAGCACCCAGTGATAAACTAACGCGTACATCACCCTCGGATCAGGACCGCCGCAAGGCCAATCGACGAAGGACGAGAGATGGAAACCTTCACTCACGACCGGCTCACAGTCGCCCTCCACGACGTCGGCCCTTCAGAGTCGGCACAGGGCCCCGGCGTCGTCTTCATCCACAACGGCGGCACCTCCTCGACGATCTGGCGCCACCAGGTCGAGGACCTCTCGGCCGACCACCGCGTGATCGCACTCGATCTCCCCGGCTTCGGCGAGTCTCCGCTCCCGGCGCCCGCCGCCGACCTGCAGGAGATGGTCGACCTGGTCGCCGCACTGATCACCGAGAAGGGCCTGACGCCGGCGCTGCTGGTCGGCAACTGCATGGGCAGCAACATCGCCCTGAGGCTCGCCGACCAGAGCGCCGGCCTGGTGCGCGGGATCCTCGTCGTGAACCCGCTGACCGCCGCCAGCTTCAGCGGTGGCCACCTCGGGTTCCTGCACACGATGTCGCACCGCTTCGCGGGCCCCTCGAAGGCGCTGCGCTCGGTCGCACGCCACATCCGCGTCCCGCGTCCGATCGCCGGCATGACGCTGCGCTTCCAGCTCGGTCGCGAGGGCGTCGCCCAGGGCCTGCACAAGGACGCCGAGCTGCTGGCCTGCCAGACGCGCGGCGACCAGCTTCCCGCGCTGATCGACGTGCTCGACGACATGTCGGCCTACGGCGGCGTCGACAGCCTCGGCTCTCCCGCGCCGGTGCCGACCTGGATCGTCTGGGGCGACCAGAACCGCGTGCTCTCCCGCGCGAAGGTCTCGGGGCTGGCCGAGCGCCTCGGCGCCGAGCGGGTCGAGGTGATCGACAACTGCGGGCACCTCGCGATGCTCGAGAGCCCCGAGCAGGTCACCGGGCTGATCCGCCAGCTCGATCAGCAGGTCTCCCAGCAGACCGTCGGCGAGGTCCCGGCATGAGCAGCTCCACCGAGACTCCCCTGCTCGACCTTCCCGACCGCATCCGCGAGATCGCCCGCGAGCATCCCGACCGCGCGGCTGTCATCGACGTCTCGCGGGCGCCGTGGGGGATCAGGTCGAAGACCACCAGCTTCAAGACGATCAGCGATCGCGCCGAGGGGCTGGCCGTCGGCCTGCGCGAGATCGGGATCGGCGAGGGGACGCTCTGCTCCTACATGGTCCCGCCGGGCCCGGACGCGATGGTCGTGGCGCTCGCACTGTGGCGCGTCGGCGCGGCGCTGGTCGGGATCGAGCCCTACAGCCACGGTCTGCGGCCGGTCGCGAAGAGCCTCGAGCGCGTGGGCCCGACGGTCTTCTTCGGCACGCCCGAGGCGCACGTCGCCCGGGTCGCGTTCGGCTGGGGCCGCGGCACCGTGAAGACCAACATCGTGGTCGGCGGACCGAGGCTGCCCGGGATCCGCAGCCTGTCGTCGCTGGAGAAGGCGCCGCCGGAGCACCCTCGGACGACGAGCATCGGCGAGGACTCACCGATGCTGATCGGCTATACGACCGGCAGCACCGGCGCTCCGAAGCCGATGGTGATGACGAAGAAGAACGTCTCGGCGATGATCCACGGCGTGATGGGCCAGTGGCGGCTCGACGAGCTCGGCGACATCGTCGACATGCCGACCTTCCCGATCTTCTGGATCATCGGTCTCAGTCACGGTGGTACCACGATCGTCCCGCCGATGAACTTCGCCACCCGCGGCCCCGGCGACGCCAGCCCGGCTGCCCTGGCCGAGACGATCCGCAAGCACGAGGTCGTCTCGATGTTCGCCTCTCCCGCCCTGCTGACGAACCTCGCGACGTACTGCGACAAGAAGGCGATCACGCTCCCCTCGATCCGGCGGATCGTCTCCGGTGGGGCCGAGATCCAAGGTCCGCTCTACGCCGCGATGAAGAAGGTCATCGTGAACGGCGAGCTGTACTCCAACTACGGCGCGACCGAGGCGCTGCCGGTGGCCGAGATCGACGGCGACACCGTGCTCGGCGAGACCTGGTCGCGCAGCGACCAGGGCGAGGGGCTCTGCGTCGGCATGCCGCTCCCTGGCGTCGAGGTCAGGATCATCGAGATCGGCGATGGTCCCATCGCCACGATCGGCGACGCCAAGGAGCTGCCGGCCGGCGAGATCGGTGAGGCGATCGTGCGCAGTCCGCACATCAGCGACCGCTACTTCAACGCCGAGAAGGAGATGGCCGAGAACAAGATCGTCGACGGCGACACCCGTTGGCAGCGTCTCGGTGACACCGGCTTTCTCGACGAGAAGGGGCGGCTGTGGGTCTGCGGCCGGCGCTCCCACCGCGTCGTGCGCCGCGATCGGGTGTGGTTCGCACTCTGCTGCGAGTTCGTCTTCAACACGCACCCGGACGTCGTTCGCAGCGCCCTGATCGGCCCGAAGACCGATGGCAGCGGCGAGGCCGAGCCGACGATCGTCGTCGAGCTGCGCCCCGAGGCCCGCGGCAAGCGCGCCGAGGTGGAGGCCGACCTGCGCAGGATGGCCGAAGAGCACGACTCCACGCGGGGAGTCGACCGGTTCATCTTCGTCAAGACCCTCCCGGTCGACCGGCGGCACAACGCCAAGATCGACCGGCCGGCACTCGCGCGCAAGGCGACCGCGGGCAAGATCCGCTGAGCAGAGCGGCCGGTGAGCGCCGAGACACCCCGGATCACCCCAGGAGACCGGCGTGCCCTGGGCCTGCCGATCTGGGCCTTCTCCCGCATCGCCGGCCTGGCGATGGGCACCCATCCGCCGGCGATCTTCACCATCCTCGGACGGGGCCGCGGGCTCTTCTGGGGCTGGCTGCACTTCTCCGGACGGCTGATGCCCGGAGGCCGGCTGCCGCGGCGGGAGACCGAGCTGGTGATCCTCCGGGTGGCGACGCTGCGCTCCTGCGACTACGAGCTGAGCCACCACACCGAGCTCGGGCGACGGGCCGGTCTCACCGACGCCGATCTGGCCCGGATCGGCGAGGGCTCGGGCGCGGCCGGCTGGACCGTCCGCGAGGCGACCGTGCTGCGGGCGGCCGAGGAGCTGGTCGAGCGGCGCGATCTCACCGACGAGACCTGGGCTGCACTGCGCTCGTCGTACGACGAGCGCCGGCTGGTCGAGATCCTCCTCCTGGTCGGCCAGTACGACAGTCTGGCCACCACACTGGGGACTCTCCGGCTGCAGCCCGATCCGCCGCGCTGACTACTGCGCCGATACTGGGCCGACTACTGGGCCAGCTCCGCGTCCGCCGGCCAGGGACGACGCTGCGCAGGCAAGGCCTCGGGCGTGACGGTCTCGCCCGAGGCCTCGTCGATGGGCTCCATCGTCACCATGATCACCGAACGGCCTCCGGCGAGTGTGGTGCGCCACGCTGGCGGTCCGGCCGACCGAGCGGGCGGCGCCCGGTGTCGACCAACGGAAGACGTGCGGCGCTTCTCGTGCCTTTCGGGCTCCACGGCGGCGTGCCGCGGCCGCGGCCGCTGTGGCCTGCTCGACCGGTAGCGCTGAACGAGCTCATCGCCTCCCCATCCGGTGGTGGTCGTCGCCCCCGCTGATACCAGGTAGAACGCCTGGGAGGGCGGCGGGTTACGGCTCAGCGCGAACTCACGCCTGACGAGACGACGGCCGGCGATGCGTCGGCTGTCACTCCGTGACATTCGGGGCCTCCGAGCCCCGGGCTCCTCAGCCGGGCAGGTGCCCGCGTGGCGCCATCCGTGGCCCACGCCGCGGACGGCCACGGAATCCGACCGCGACCAGCTGCTGCACCCGGCCGCGATGGGGCCGGTAGGGCTCGAGCAGCTCGGCCAGGCCGTCGTCGTCCACCTCCGCGCCGACGAGTGCCAGCCCGACCTCGCGAGCGACGTGGTAGTCGCCGAAGCTGACCGCGTCGGCGTCGCCCAGCACCCGGCTGCGGACCTCGGCGCTCGTCCACACCCCGATGCCCGGCAGGGAGCGCAACCGTCGGTCGAGCTCCGCAGAGGACAATGTCGCACCCCGCTCCAGCGCGTCGGCCACCCGCGTCGCCGCGACCACCGGGCGGGAGCGGGCACCGTCCACGGGGAGTCGCAGCCACTCCCAGGAGGCGAGGCCGCGCAGCCGCTCCGGCGTGGGCTGCAGACGCAGGCCGAGCGGCCCCGGCGCCGGCTCCCCGAACCGGCGCACCAGCGTGCGGAAGGCGCCGAACGCCTCCTGGCCGGTGACCCGCTGCTCGATCACCGACGGCACCAGCGACTCCAGGACCAGCCCGGTCGCACTGAACCTGAGCTGACCGTGCCGCCGCCAGGCGCGCTCCACGAAGGGGTGGGTGGGCTCGAACCCGGCCGGATCGTCCTCCGCGCCCAGCAGCGTCGGCAGCCGGTCCAGCGCCCAGTCGGCGCCCGATCCCCAGGCAGTCGCCGAGACGGTGCCGACAGCCGGCTCGGAGCGGACCAGCAGCGAGACCGGGCCCTGCGGGGTGCGCATCGACCGGGCATGGCCGCCCGGCGTCACGGCGTACGTCGGGTCGCCGGCACCGCGGCGATGGGTGGCGAGGATCTGCTCGGCCGGACACGGCCATGACGGCCGCCAGGCCCGCGTCAGCTCCTCCACGGACCCAACCTAGCCAGCAGCCCCGACGCCGCTGTCCCGGCGTCGGCAAGCTCCCGCGCCGGCGAAAGTCCCCGTCTGCGGGATCCCTCCCGAGACCTTCGTGGCGCGCCAGGACGGGCGCCGTGTCGGTGGAACCGTGCAGGATGGGCACATGCTGCTGGCCAGGCTCGCCGAGACCTCCCTCGAGGTCTCCGCCACCCGCTCCCGGATCGCCAAGCGCGGCCACATCGCCGCGGTGCTGCGCGAGGCTCCGCCGGCCGAGGTCCCGCTGGTGGCCGGCTACCTCTCCGGCGCGCTCCGGCAGCGCCGGACCGGGGTCGGCTGGCGGGGGCTCAGCGACCTGCCCAAGGCCGCCGCCGTCTCCACGGTCTCGCTGACCGAGGTCGACGCGATCCTGGAGGAGATCGCCGGCCTCTCCGGACCCGGCTCCGTCACCGGACGGCGCGGGCTGGTCCGCGGTCTCTTCGCGCGGCTGACCGCCGACGAGCAGGACTACCTGCGCGCTCTGATGACCGGCGCGACCCGGCAGGGCGCCCTCGACTCGGTGATGCTCGACGCGATAGCGGAGGCGGCCGGGGTGCCTCCGGCCGACGTACGACGCGCCGCCATGTTCAGCGCCCCGACCGGACCGGTCGCCGAGGCGGCCATGAGCGGCGGAGTGGCGGCCCTGGCGGCCTTCGACCTGGTCACCGGCCGGCCGGTGCGGCCGATGCTCGCCTCGTCGGCTCCCGACCTCGCCGAGGCGGTCGAAGGTCTCGGCGAGCGGTTCGCCGTGGACACCAAGCTCGACGGCATCCGGATCCAGGTGCACCGCGCCGGCTCCGACGTCGCGGTGTTCACGCGCAGCCTGGACGAGGTCGCCGACCGGCTGCCGGACGTGGTCGAGGCCGTCCGGGCGCTGCCGGCGACCGACCTGATCCTCGACGGCGAGGCACTCGGCGTGGACGAGACCGGCCGGCCGCGTCCCTTCCAGGAGACGGCGTCCAGCACGGCATCCTCGGCGCCCGGGGAGATCCGAGTGCGGCCGTTCTTCTTCGACCTGCTCGCGGCGGAGGGCCGGTCGCTGGTCGGGCAGCCCGCCGCCGAGCGCTGGGCGCTGCTCGACGAGATCGTCCCCGCGCCGATGCGGACGTCCCGGCTCGTCACCGGGGAGCTCGACGCGGCGCGGGAGTTCTACGACGCGACGATCGCCGGCGGCCACGAGGGCGTCGTCCTCAAGCGTCTCGATGCGACGTACGAGGCCGGCCGGCGCGGCGCCGGCTGGGTCAAGGTGAAGCCGCGGCACACCCTCGACCTGGTGGTGCTCGCCGTCGAGTGGGGCAGCGGCCGCCGGCACGGGCTGCTGTCCAACATCCATCTCGGAGCCCGCGACGGCAACGGCTTCGTGATGCTCGGTAAGACCTTCAAGGGCATGACCGACGAGATGCTGGCGTGGTCTGCCACGCCAG
>CAZTHV010000146.1:3522-8338 GCA_964613165.1 uncultured Marmoricola sp. | reverse complement strand
GGCGTCCATCTCGACGGCTTCGACGATCGCGACATCGGCAGGGTCTACGTCGATGAGGGCGTACTCGATGAACTCGTTCATCAGCTCTTCGAGGCGCTCCGTAGCGGTGTGATCAAGCCCGAGCCGTGCACGGAGGTTCCTCGACATCTCATCGAGGATCTGCTGGCTCCAATGGATCTCTATGGCGCCTGCGTCAGCGACATAGAGGAAGTAGTCGCGCAGGGTCCGAGAGAACAGGATGTTGGCGTCAGCCAGGACGACCGAGATCGTCAATCGACCAGGCCGATCTGATTGGAGAACTCCGCGAGCGCCTCCGCAGCTCGGTCTCTGCGCGCCTGACGTGCTCTCTGGAAGCCCAGGATCGCCTGCGCGGGTACCCGATGGTGGGTCCCGACCTTCACATGGTCGATCGCGCCGGACTCGATCAACTTCATCAGCGTCGGGCGGGACAGGCCGAGCATGGTTGCCGCCTCCGTGGTCGTGAATACCTCCCTGATCGGGATCACGACGGCACCCGTCGTACGCTCTGCATCCAGCAACGCGAGAACTTTCTCGGCGCTCTTGCGGGGCAGGCTCAGGGTGACCGTCACGTCCTCGGTCGAGTTGTCCAGGGCAGCGCGGAGCGTCTGGACATCGTCAGCAAGTGGCTCCGGCACGCTTCCTCCTACATGACGCGTGTGAACTCAACTGCTCTAACTGTAACTCACGTGCCAGGCTCCTGCATGTGCTGCCACGGCGTTCTCATCTCAACGTCACGGGAGAGGAGTGCACGGCGAACGGTGTGGGCGCTGGTGCTGAACGTGCCGCGATTTTCGTGAGTGACAAGCCGGACTGGTACAGCTCCGCCGCCTCGTTGACGTGGTCGCACCGGCCTTTTAGGCGGTGACCAACTCGGCGACTGCGCAGGGGCGAGAAGTGTTTGAACCTTCCCAACTGCACCCACGATCGGCCCACGGGAGTCCCGAACTGGCGACCGAACGGCCCTAGTCGCAATACCGTTCAGTTTAGATCCCGGTTCACGGTGTAGGTGGGCATGCCATCGGATTGAGGCCAGGCGGCGTGATGGGCTCGTTTGACATGCCACTTGACGTACTCGCGTTTGACGACGCGCGGTGCCGACCATCGGCGGCGGGCCGGGTTGGGCCGGCGGAGCAGTCGGGCGGAGGAAGTCGAGCCAGCCGGGGCTGTCTTGGCCGTGTTGGTCAGGGGGAAAGCGACCGGGTGGGCGAGGGTCTGGCGGGTGATCCGCAGCGCGGCGACAAGGCTGACCCGGTCCGGGTCACGCTCCCCGGAGGGTGCGATCGCTTCGGCGTAGACGGCCGGGAGATTCTTGCCTTCGACGACTATCAGGTCGCGGCCGTGTCGATCGATGGAACGCTCGTGCATCTCGGCCACCTGCTCGGCGGCAGCACGCGCCTTCTCGGGATTGCGACCCACAGGCTGATCTGGTTGGAGAACTCCGCAAGTGCCGCCGAGGGGTGGAGCTTCGGGCTATGGCGATTGGGTCGTCTGCCCGGCTACTCATTTCCCCAGGAAGGATTACTCAACATCGTCAGTTCTGCTCAACTTCCCCCAATGTCATGTCGGTGGCCGACTACCTTTGGCCATTCCTGCGGCCACGGCTCTGTTCTGTCCCAACTCGTGAAGTCGGACTCGGGCGTGGGGGCAAGACAGCCAGTTGGAACAACTGATGGTAGGCCGAGCCGAAAGAGGGTGCGTTGTGCGGCGAGCCTTGAGTGTCGCCTTCGTCACCGCATGCCTCATGGCGCCGGCCTGGCTCACCCAGGTAGCCAGGGCTGACGCTGCTACCTCCGGCGTGATCGCCGCAGGTGCAGAGCACACCTGCGCAGTGTTCTCCGGTGGCGCTGTGCGTTGCTGGGGCAATGGTGAGGACGGGCGTCTCGGATATGCCGACGACCGCAACGTCGGCGACGGTGTGGGGCCGCCGGTGAACGCAGTCGGTGACGTCGAGTTGCCCGGCACCGTGACCTCGGTAGCTGCGGGTGCTGCGCATTCTTGTGCTCGTTTGACCGACGGCTCCGTGCATTGCTGGGGCTCTGGCCAAGGGGGTCTGGTCGACCTGCCGGCCCCGGCGGACTCGGTGTCCGCGGGGGCCGAGCAGACATGTGTCGTGCTAGGACCCGATGCTCGCCCGGGTGAGGTGATGTGCTGGGCCGCTGGTGGAGTCCCTAGCGTGGTCGGGCTGCCCGACCCGGCCGCGGTCGTCGCCGCCGGGCCCCAGGAGTCGTGTGCTGCGATGGAGTCTGGTGGCGTGGCGTGTTGGGACCAGGCGCACGACGTCTGGGAGGTGCCGCTGGACCAGCCGGTCGCCGCGGTGGCTGTCGGCTCCTCGCTGTCGTGCGCGCTGGACGACACTGCCGCGGTGTGGTGCTGGACGCAGAACACGGACCCCGAGCCGATCGACCTGGCCGGCACTCCTCTCGAGATCGCCGCGGGCGGCGACCGGGCCTGTGCTCTGTTGGAGGGCGATCCGGCAGTGGCCTGTTGGGGCGAGGACGGGTCGGCTTCGCTGGTGTGGCCGGCGGGTGAGGTGGTGGCGCTGGGTGTCGGCCGTGAGCATGTCTGCGTCGCTCTGTCCGACGGTACGCCCGACTGTTGGGGTGAAGGCGGCTCGGGGCGGCTGGGGTACGGGGACACCCGCGGCCGCACAGCTCCGGCCGGTGCGACCGGGGCTGGGACTCAGCAGGTCTTCGGCGGCGGTCCTCAGCGCGAGGGACCCCATGATGGTGAGTCGGGCGGCGGCGGTTGGCTGCTCGTGGTGGCTGCCGGCGTGCTGGTCGTCGCCGGTAGCGGTGCGGGGTACGCGGTCGTGCGCAAGCGGCGGGTGAGGACATGATGCGGCGCCTGACGGCAGTGGTGGCCTCGCTCTTGACTGCGGCCGGGCTCATGGTCGCATTGCCCATGCCTTCCGCACTCGCGGCGGTGACCCACGTCTGGACCGGCGCGAGTGGCGACGGCCTGTGGTCGACCGCGGCCAACTGGGATAGCGAGACGGTGCCGGTCAAGGACGACACCGTCAACGTGCCCGACGGCGCTGTGATCCACAACGACGTCGAGTGGTGGGGCGCCCTGGCGGCCATCAACGTCACCGGCTCGGCCACCATCACCGGCAACCCGATCGACACTGCCAGCATGGCACTCTCGGTCGGCGCCGAGTTGGATCTCCAGGTGGATCTGATGATCACCCGCGCCGCGACCCCGGCTCTCAGGATCACCTTGGCGAGTGGTGCCAGGCTTCTCTGGGATGGACTCGCGGTGAAATCCGGCAGCATTCCGCGCCAATTTAGGGTCGAAGGCCATGCAAGTGGCGAGCTGGTGGTCACCGGGGAGAAGACCGCCACCTCCGCCGTCACTCCCAGCGGTGACCCATTGACCATCGGGGGAGTCACCTGGCAGATGTGGGGACCCCAACTTCATCTGGACCGCACCCCCGAGGCGGGGCCGTTCGTCCAGACGCTGCGCATCCTGGGCACTTCGGATGTGCGCTGGCTCGGCGACGACCAACTCGACGGCGCCGTGCTGGACCTGCAAGGAAACGTCCCGATCAGCACGGACGGATTCGACGACTCCGTGAGTTCGCTGCTGATCACGCCGGGGCGCTCGCTGGACACCGGTGCCGGGACCATGCGCACCCCGAGCCTGGAGGTGTCAGGGGGCGGCGCCGGCACCGGCACCGTGACCGGCACCCTCCGGATGGACAGCACGATCGCGGCTCCGGGGGTGGTGCCGAACCCCAGCTTCAACGTGACACTCGGCGCGGGTACCAACCAGGTGCTGGACCTCCAGGCGCGCCTACTCGGTGCGAACCCGCTGCGGAGCGGCGCCCGTGGTGAGCTCCGGCTCGCCGACGCGTGCGAGTACCGCAACGAGCTTGTCGTCACTGGCTCTGCCCAGGTGCGGGCGGCGCAGGGGTTCGGCGGGCCGGTGCAGATCACCGAGACGGGCAGCTATGTCGACGAGAGCGACGGCGCCTGCAGCGGCGGTCGCCGCGCGGTGCAGCTCTCCGCGGGGACCGACTTCTTCTGTGCGTTGTCCGAGACGGGGGTCGTGCGATGCTGGGGCACCGGCGACTTCGGCCAGTTGGGCTACGGCACTACCGACGACGTGGGCGACGACGAGACGCCGATGAGCATGGGGGATCTGCCGCTTGGGGCACCGGCGCTACGGATCGCCTCTGGTGACCACCACACCTGTGCCGTGCTCGACGACGGCCAAGGCTCGGTGAAGTGCTGGGGCAACAACGGGAACGGCCAGCTCGGCTACGGCCATGGCGAGCACATCGGCGACGACGAGTCGCTCGCCGGCCTGGAGGCTGTCGATCTGGGCGGTACCGCCGTCGACATCACCGCCGGCGGCCTGCACACGTGTGCGCTGCTGAGCACCGGCGCTGCGCGTTGTTGGGGAGCCAACGGCTTCGGTCAGCTCGGATACGGCCACACCGACAGTGTCGGGGACGACGAGTCCCCGGCCAGTGTCGGGGACGTCCCGGTGGGCACTCCGGTGCGCCAGATCGCGGCGGGAGCCATGCATACGTGCGTGGTGCTCGACGATGCACAGAGCTCGGTGAAGTGCTGGGGGAAGGCTGCAGATGGACAGCTCGGCTATGCCAACACCGAGATCGTCGGTGACGACGAGACGCCCGCGGACGCGGGAACCGTCAGCGTGGGGGCCGCCACCACGGGACTAGCCGGGGGCTTCAACCACACCTGCGCTTGGCTCGCCGGCAACGTGGTCCACTGCTGGGGAGCCAACGGCTTCGGTCAGCTCGGATACGGCCACACCGACAGTGTCGGGG
>CAZTHV010000146.1:0-3422 GCA_964613165.1 uncultured Marmoricola sp. | reverse complement strand
ACGACGAGACTCCGGCCAGTGCCGGAAGTGTCACGGTCGGCGCGGGGGCTCGTCAGATCGCCGCCGGGCAACGCCATACGTGTGCGGTGACGTCCAGGACCAGCCTGCGCTGTTGGGGTGCCAACGCAGGCTCGGGCGCAGATGCGGGAGGCATGCTCTCACTGGACGGAGCGGAGAAGTCCCTGGTCGTCGGCGACGACGAGGATCCGGCCGACTACGGCGACGCCGACGTGGGGGAGTCGGTACACCAGGTGATCGCGAGCTACTACGCCACCTGCGTGATCGTGATGAGTGGCGCCGTCCGCTGCTCCGGTGACGGCGCGCGTGGCCAGCTCGGCTACGGCTCGGGGGACGCACCCGCCGGCAAGACGATGGCGCAGAACGGTGAGGTGCCGATCTTCGACGGTGAGCCGAGCACCCCCGAGGCTCCGCCGGGGAACGTCCAGGCGACTGCTGGCGACGCCATGGTGACGCTTACCTGGGACGAGCCCGAGTCTGGGACGCCGGACGGCGGCTACCTCGTGGAGCGTCTGCTCGCGCCCGACGACGAAAACCCTGACCGGGCCTGGGACCTGGCTCCGGGCGACGAGCGCGTCATCGTCGACACGGACCTGGAGAACGGGACGACGTACTACTACCGCGTCCGGGTGATCGGCGGCCCGGCCGCGGAGCTGGTCAGCGCGACTCCCGAGGTGCCGGACGAAGACGGTCTCTCGCACCCCGTCGACCTCGCTGTCTTCGCCGGCGACGGTCGGGCGCGACTGAGCTGGCAGCCGCCCGAGCGATTGGGCGGCGCGACGATCACCGGCTATGAGATCCATCGACTCCATGAGGAGAGCCCTGACGAGGAGCTCGACCCCGGGGACGAGAAGCTGCCCGAGGTGAACGAGGCCGAACTCCTCGTGACGGTGGGTTCCGAGGCCCGTGAGCACCTCGACGTCGACCTGGTCAACGACGACGGCACCTACCACTACTGGATCCGTGCCGTCGCGGGCGAGGAGGAAGGCGCCTTCGCGGGACCGGTCCAGGCCAGCCCCAGTGCCGGCTCGAGTGTCTTCTTGGATCTCGTCGACCTCTACGGCGCTGCAGCGGGCGCTCCGGCAACGCTGGCGTTCGTGGCCTCCAACAGCACCGATGCGGACATCCAGGGACCGGTCACGGTGCGACTGATGACGGGCCGCGCCGTCCAGTCGGCCCTCATGTTCAAGACGAGGACCGGCTCGGAGGGCTGGTCATGCCGCTCCACCCAGATCCTTCTCGGCAGCCGGCAGGTCTCCTGCACGAGTTCCGCGAGCCTGCCGTCGCTGAGCAGTCTGCCGCCGCTGATCTTGGAGGCCGACGTAGCCGAGAACGCCGGTGGGAGCGTCGAGCTGATCGACTACCAGGTGTCCTCGGCGGGTAGCCGCATCGGGCACAGCGGTGCGCCGCTCCGGCTGGAGATCGACCGCAAGCGCCGTGCCGGGCTCGCCGTCGACGTGTCGACGCCCGCGGCCTTGGGCGCCGACGGCCAGGAGATGGTCGTCAAGGTCCGAAATGCCGGTAAGCAGGCCACCACCGGCCCGGTCGTGGTCAGCGTCCCGGCCCCGGACGGTGTCGAGATCGGCCCTGTCTCCGACGACTTCTGGCACTGCGAGGCAGGCACCGGCACGGTCGAGTGCGTGAGCGCGCGTGGTCTGCTCGCCCAGGCCGAAGCGCCCTCCATCACGCTTCCCGTCACCGCCGACCTGGCCGAGTCGACCGCGGACCCACTCGTCGCGCTGGCGCCGGTCGCGGCGACCTGGGACTCGTTCGGCCAAAGCACCCGTCGGGCGATCGTGACCACTGCTCGTCCGCTGTTGCCGCGGCCGATGCTGGAGGTCGGTCTGTCGGAGTTCAGCACCACGCCGGGCAACGTCGATCTCGGCAGCGGCACATCCGCGCTGTACGAGACATCGGTGCTCAACCGCAGCGACGGCCCCAGCGTGGGCGGCCTGACGATGGCATTTGTCGTCCCCGGCGCGATCACCGTCACCCACGAGGATCTCTCGGACGGTTGGAACTGCACCACCGCGCCGACCGCCGATGGTCAGCAGCGTGTCGACTGCGCCAACGACACCTTGACTATCGCGGGCGGCGCGGTGGGTGCCGGGCCCACGCTGAGCTTCGCGGCTCCGCCGGAGGTGTCCGTCGGAAGGCTCGCCTATGTCTCCGTCGCCGATCGAGTGACCGCCGTGTCCTTCGGCTTCGCACCGACCGTCGCGCCGCTGGTGCTGGCGCCGTTGTTCACGCCGATCGTGCCACCGGCGCCGAAGACGGAGGTGGAGTTCGCCCAGACTCCCCTGGCTCAGGGTGGCGATGCCGATCTCACCCTCACCCTTCGCGGTGATCAGAGGCCGGGGGTCGAGGCCGCCTCCCGGATCCTGGCGATGTACGTCCCTCGTGGGATCGGGATCGACGAGGATGACGTCGACGTCTCGTTGAACGGCTATCCGCCCGGTACGGCGGCCGTGCCCTGTCGGGTCGGCCCGGTGCCAGACTCGAAGGGCAGAGCCAACGGGAGTCTGGTCGCCTGTCTGTTCAGGGAGCAGATCCCCAGCGGCTCTCGCGCCACCATCACGGTGCCGGCGCGGACAGGAATCAACCTCACCGGGGACGTCAAGGTCGTGGCCGGCCACGTTCCACTTCACGTCCCGGAGTTCAACGGCGACACCAGCACCCAGGACTACTTCGACACCTTCGGCCAGATCTGGAACGCGGCCAAGGGAGTCGGCGCGCTGTGGGATCAGAGCGTCGCGGTGACGTCGGTCCGGGAGCTGGTCGCGAACGCCGGACCGCCCCAGCGCGTCGACTCCCTGCTGCCCGTCGAGGACGGCAACCCTCGCCCGGCGGAGGTCATCCTCGACGCCTCGCAGACCGTGGAACTCGGCAGGCCGCAGACCTACGCCTGGGTGCAGACCGCCGGCGATCCGGTCGTCTGGGCGACGCCTGCCGGTGACGGTGCCCCCAACCCGGCCTTCCCTGCCGGTCAGGTGCCGGACGGCGTGGGTGCCTACGGAAAGAAGGCGATGTTCGCCGCCCCGCCGGTCGACACTCGGCAGGAGCTGGCGTTCACCTTGTACGTCACAGACGGCGTCAAGGTCGCGACCGCGGTGACCGCGGTCACGGTGGACCCGCCGCCGAACAATCCGCCGGTCGTCACCGGTTTCGAGGTCAGGGAGCTGAGCAGCGGTGAGCCGGTGGATCTGCAGACCACTCCCGCAGCCGGCACCGAGCTGGAGCTGATCTACACCGCCACCGACGCCGAGCAGGACCCGATCGCGATCAACCCCGCGGTGAGCGTCCCCAGCGAGGTTGCGGTGACTTTCCACCGAGGCCAGGACCCGCTGTCCTTCGAGTTCACTTGGCCTGTCGGAGTCTCCCAGCTCGTGATCCGAGCAGAGGCG
>CAZTHV010000145.1:0-8376 GCA_964613165.1 uncultured Marmoricola sp. | reverse complement strand
AGCCGTTGGCGGGATCGACGTGCTGGTGGCCAACGCCGGCATCGCCGCCTTCGGACCCGTCAGGGACACGACGTGTGGCGTGACGTCGTCGACGTGAACCTGGGCGGCGTCGCCGCGAGCATCCGCGCGGTCGTGCCGCACATGATCGAGCGTGGCGCCGGGCGGATCGTCGCGACCTCCTCGGCCGTCGGCAGGGAGGGCGGCCCGAACAACGCCAACTACGCGGCCTCGAAGTGGGGGGTCATCGGGTTCGTGAAGTCGGTCGCCATCGAGCTCGCGCCACACCGGATCGCGGTCAACGCCATCTCGCCGATGTCGGTCTCCACCGACATGTGCCACAACCCGCTGACCTACGGGCTGTTCCGGCCCGATCTGGACGATCCCACGATCGACGACGTGCGCGACACGTTCGGCACCCTCAACCCGATGGGAGTTCCGTGGCTGGAGCTCTCCGACGCGACGGAGGCAGTGCTGTTCCTCGCCTCCGACGAGGCTCGCTACATCACCGGGACCGCGCTGGACGTGGCCGGTGGATGGAACGCCTTCCACGGCGCCTAGCCAGCGGCCCGACCAGTGATCCGCCAGTGACCCGACACCCAGCCGACACCCAGCCGACACCCAGCAAGGAGTATCACCGTGACGTTCGACCCGACCGGAAAGCTGTCCGACCTGGCCGCCGGAGGCCCGGCGCTGTTCTTCCCCGACCCGCCTGCCCAGGTGACCTTCAACTTCGACCAGGGGATCGCGGCGGAGGAGACCTTCCCCATCGAGGAGTTCAAGGAGCTCATCGGCGAGGTGCTCGACCGCGACCAGGGCCGGGCGCTGGAGTACATCTCCTTCGGCTACGAGGAGGAGACCGACCAGATCGTCTACCTCCCCTCCTACATCGAGCTCGTGCTCGGCCATACCGGGCTCCGCGAGGAGGTGGCCCGCTGGCTGTCGGCGACCCAGGGCCTGTCCGGGTATGGCGCCGACAACCTGATCCTGACCTCAGGATCGGTGCAGGCGATCGCCCTGACGATCAACGCCCTGGTCAACCCGGGCGACGGCGTCCTCGTCGAGAAGGCGACCTTCCCGTACGCGATGCGGTTCATGGAGATGCGCGGCGCCGACATCCGCACCGTCGACATCGACGAGCACGGCCTGGTGGTGGAGTCGCTCGTGGAGCGGCTGGAGGAGCTCCGCCGCGACGGGGTCACCCCCAAGCTGCTCTACGTCATCCCGACGTTCCAGCTGCCGACCTGCGTGGTCATGCCGGAGGACCGCCGGCGGCGGCTCCTGGAGGTGGCCGAGGAGTACGACATTCTCGTCCTGGAGGACTCGATCTACGCCGACCTGCGCTACGAAGGCGACCCGGTCCCGTCGCTGCTCAGCCTGGACACCTCCGGCCGGGTGTTGCAGAGCCACGGCTTCTCCAAGGTGCTGGCCCCCGCGCTGCGGATCGGCTGGGTCACCGCCTCGCAGCCGCTCATCCAGGCGCTGGCCTCGGTGCGCCAGGACCTCGGGGTGAGCCAGTGGATCTGCCGGATGCTCGCGGAGTACCTGCGGGCAGGCAAGCTCGACCCGCACATCGAGCGGGCCAACGAGGTCTACCGGCGCAAGCGGGACCTGGCCGTGAAGGCGGTCCGCGAGCACTGCGGCGGCCTGGTGACCTTCGACGTCCCGCAGGGCGGCTACTACCTGTGGATGAGGGTCGCCGACAACGTCGACTGGGAGAAGGCACAGCACCAGGCGGCCCTCAACGGCGTGTTCTGCCGGCCGGGGGAGAAGTTCCTCGGGGAGGAGGCCGGTGCGGGCTACCTGCGGCTGGCCTACAGCCACGCCCCCGATCACGAGCTGGAGCGCGGGATCAAGGCCCTGGGCGAGGCGATCGTCGCCCACGCTCACTGAGCGTCCGCTGCCCGGATGCCGGCGCGCCGGCATCCGGGGCCAACCACCACACAACGAGAGGAACGCTGGTGTTTCACAACAAGAGGAGAGCGCTGCGTCGGCGCCCCGGCCTGCTGGCCGCGGTGACCCTGGTCGTGGCTGTCGTGCTGGCCGGGTGTGGCAGCAGCGACGACGACGGTGACGGTGCGGCCGGGGACGTCGACTCGACCGACACCGCCTGGCTCGACGCGGCGAGGACCGCCGCGGCGGACGCCGTCAAGGTCCCGACCGAGATCGCCGTCGCGGGTCTGGGTCCGGTCGAGGCGCCGAAGGACATGACCGTGTACTTCATCGGCTGCGACCAGTCCATCCCCGGCTGCGTCGCACAGGTCGAGGGTGTGCGTCAGGCCAGCGAGGCGCTGGGGTACACGCTCAAGGTGTGCGACGCCAAGAGCGACGTGGCGTCGTTCCAGAACTGCATGAGCCAGGCCGTGAACGCCAAGCCGGACTTCATCGTCAACAACGCGCGACCGTCCTCCGACGCCGCCGAGGCCTACATCGAGGCGCACGAGAAGGACATCCCGGTGATCGGCCAGTTCACCGCGCAGAAGCCGGACCCGCAGAACGGCAACGTCGTCGAGGTGGGCAACGTGTGTCAGATCGAGGGCGAGATGCTCGGCAACTTCATCGTGGCCGAGTCCGATGGCAAGGCGAACGTCGCCGTCTTCGCCGACACCGTCTACCAGTGCAACGGCCAGCGCGCCGACGGCATCGAGGCGGCCGTCAAGAAGTGCCCGACGTGCAAGGTCACCGTGGACCGGTTCAGCGTGGCGACGGCGACCACCGATCTGCCGCCAGCACTGCAGGCCAAGATCCAGTCCAACCCCGACCTGAACTGGCTGGTCAGCACGCCTGGGTTCTCGGGAGTGATGGCCGCTGACGCCGTCAGGCAGGCGGGCAAGCAGGACAGCATCTCGGTGGGCACCTTCGACGGCGACGAGCCCACGCTCGCGCTGGTGCGTGCCGGGGACATCATCAGGGCCGACGTCGCCTCGGGGGTGTACGAGAACGGGTGGACGGTCATGGACGCCGCGCTGCGGCTCAAGGCCGGCCAGGAGATCCCGGACAGCATCGAGAACCCGACGCAGCTGCTGATGACCAAGGAGAGTGCTCCGGCGAGCGGGACCTACGAGGGCGCGGAGGGCTTCCGCGAGCAGTTCAAGGCCCTCTGGGGCGTCGGCTGAGGTGAACGACACCTTGATGGGCGTGGACGAGGACGTCCCGGCGCTGGAGCTCCGGGGGATCTCCAAGACCTTCCCCGGGCAACGGGCGCTGGTCGAGGTGGACTTCGACGTGGCGCGTGGCGAGATCCACGCGCTGCTGGGGCACAACGGCTCGGGCAAGTCCACGCTCATCAAGGTCGT
Source organism: uncultured Marmoricola sp. (assembly GCA_964613165.1). GTDB lineage: Bacteria > Actinomycetota > Actinomycetes > Propionibacteriales > Nocardioidaceae > Marmoricola. The sequence goes on along the minus strand of CAZTHV010000145.1, from coordinate 5,083 downwards.
CTCGGGCTTCCATCAGCCCGACGCGGGTGAGGCCGAGTACCGCGTCGACGGCCGGCCGATGCGGTTCGGCGATCCGGTGGCCGTCAGCCGGGCCGGTGTCCGGTTCATCCATCAGGACATCGGCCTGGTGGACGGTCTCACCGTCCTGGAGAACCTGCGCCTGGGAGTGGGCACCTACCGGTCGGCCGCTCTGGGCAGGATCAGCTGGGCGCGGGAGCGGCGCCTGGCCCGGGAGCGGCTCGCCGACCTGGGCCTGCACCACATCGACCCGGAGGCCCCGGTCTCCCGGCTCAGCGCGGTGATGCGCACCGAGGTCGCCGTCGCGCGGGCGATGGACGATCCGGAGGCCATCCGGGTGCTGGTCCTGGACGAGGCGTCCGCGGCGCTCCCCGAGGGGCAGGTGCAGCACCTGTTCCGGCTCGTCCGCACGCTGGCTGCCCAGGGTGTCGGCGTCGTCTACGTGACCCATCGGCTCGAGGAGGTGACCCAGCTCGCCGACCGCGTCACCATCTTGCGCGACGGTCACGTGGTGCTGCGGGAGCGGGTCTCGGAGGTGACCCGGGACCAGCTGGCCCGGGTGATCGCCGGTGCGGTTCTGGAGCCGGTGCGTCGTGATGGCCAGGTGGCCACGACCACGACCGGCGACGACGTGCTCACCTTCGAGGACGTGGTCGCCGGGCGTGAGATCGACGGTGTCAGCTTCTCGGTGCGCGAGGGCGAGGTGCTGGGCGTGGCCGGTCTGGCCGGCTCCGGAGTCCACGAGCTCGTCCGCCTGCTCCAGGGAGAGGCCGTGCTGAGGAGTGGCCGGATCAGCGTCGGCCGCGCGCCGATCGAGCGACCCGGCGTACGCGAGCTCAGCCGCCACCGCGTCGCCGTCCTCCCCGGCGAGCGGCGTCGCAAGCGCATCGACGGGATGACCGTGGCCGAGAACCTGACCATCTCCGACCTGCGGCCGTTCTGGCGGCGTGGCCGGTTCTCGCGCCGGCGGGAGCGCGCCGAGGCGGTCGCGCTGGTACGTCGCTACCAGGTGCGCCCCCCGGAGGTGGACCGGTCGATCGAGCTGCTCAGCGGCGGGAACGCGCAGAAGGTCTACGTCGCCAGGCTGTTGCGCACCTCGCCCCGCGTGCTGGTGCTGGAGGAGCCCACGCACGGCGTCGACGTGGGCGGTACGGCCGAGGTGCTGCGCTTCGTGCTCGACGCCGCACGCACCTCCGGTACGGCCGTTCTCCTCTGCTCCTCCGACACCGACGACCTCGCCTCGACCTGTGACCGCGTGCTCGTGCTACGGCAGGGCCGGGTCGCCGAGGAACTGACCGACAAGGAGATCACCCGTGAGCGAATCGTCGAGCTCTGCTACGCAGGATCGTGAGCTGGCTCCCCGGCAACCGGTGGCGTCCGACGACCCGACGCGCGGCGGGGTGAGCTGGCTGAACCGGTGGATGGGCCCGCTCCTGCTGTTGGCGCTGATGGTGGTCTTCACCATCGCCTCCCCAGGGGTATTCCTGACCAGCAGCAACCTGCTCGCGGTGGTCAACAATCAGACGGTCACCGCGGTGGTCGCCCTGGGACTGCTGTTCCCGCTCGCGGCGGGCGTCTTCGACATCTCCATCGGCGGGGTGATCACCCTGTCGGTGATCGTCTCGGCGTTCACCTTCCAGCAGACGGCCGGCGCGATGCCGGTGCCGCTGGCGATCCTGATCACCCTGCTGGTCGGGGTCGCGGCCGGCCTGGTGAACGCCTTGCTGGTGGTCAGGCTCTCGATCGACCCGTTCATCGTCACCCTGGGCTCCGGATCGGTCTTCCTGGGCATGTCGCAGCTGATCGCCAATGGCCAGGTGATCTCCAAGGACATCCCGAAGTCGTTCACCGACCTCGGCCGCGGCGAGACGCTGGGGATCCCCAACCCGATCGTGCTGGTCATCGTCCTGGCCGTGGTCGTCTACTACGTGCTGGAGATGACGCCGCTGGGCCGGACGATCTACGCCACCGGGTTCGGCCGCGAGCCCGCTCGGCTCGCGGGAGTCCCGACCAGCCGGATCCTGGTCCTCTGCTTCGTGGCCTCGGCGCTGTGTGCCTCGGTGGCCGGTCTGCTGTACACGTCCCGGATCGGCACCGGGCAGCCGGACGTCGGCGCGCAGTACCTGCTGCCGTCGTACGCCGCGGCGTTCCTGGGCTCGACGATGATCCGTCCCGGCCGCTTCAACGTGCCCGGCCTGCTGGTCGGCCTGGCGATCCTGGCCGTCGGCATCAACGGTCTGCAGCTGCAGGGGATCCCGTTCTGGGTGATCTCGACCTTCCAGGGCGGCGCGCTGATCCTCGCCGTCGTCCTCACCAAGCTCCGCGGGCTCGCCGGTCGAGCCTGACCACCTACCGACATCGCTAACAGGAGGAACCTGTCCATGGGCAAGCTCACAGGAAGAACGGCGCTGATCACCGGCGCGGCACGCGGCCAGGGGCGCTCGCACGCGTTGCGGCTGGCCGCCGAGGGGGCGAACGTCGTCGCGGTGGACATGTGCCGGGATCTCGCGACGATCCCCTACCCGATGGCCACGCCTGAGGACCTCGCCGAGACCAGATCGCTGGTGGAGGGGCTCGGAGTCTCCTGCCACACCGTCCGGTGCGACGTACGGGACACCGAGTCGATCGAGGCCGCGGTGCAGGCCGGCGTGGACCGCTTCGGCTCCCTCGACATCGCCGTGGCCAACGCCGGCGTGTGCGGGTTCGGGGCGTTCTGGGAGCTGAGCGACGAGGCCTGGGAGGAGATGATCGGGGTCGACCTGACCGGTGTCTTCAAGACCATGCGCGCCGCGGTGAAGCCGATGATGGCCGCCGGCTCCGGCCGGATCGTCGCCACCTCCTCGATGGGCGGCCGGATGGGCAACCCCAATCTGGCCCACTACGTCGCCGCCAAGTGGGGCGTGATCGGCCTGGTCAAGACCCTGGCGCTGGAGGTGGCCCGCTCGGGCATCACCGTCAACGCGGTGTGTCCCGCGACCGTCGACACCGAGATGGTGCACAACGACGCGCTGTACGGGCTGTTCTGCCCCGACCTGGAGGCTCCGACTCGGGAGCAGGTCGAGCCCATCTATGCCGGGATGAGTCCGATGGGAGTGCCCTGGGTCGCGCCGGAGGAGATCTCCAACGCGGTGCTGTACCTGGTCTCCGACGAGGCCAGGTATGTCAGCGGGACGACGCTGGACGTGAGCACGGCGGCCTCGGCGGCGATGCCCTGATGAGCGTCGTCGAGCCCGCCCACCAGGGCTTCAACCCCGAGCACCTGCAGTTCGCCGGCATGTCGCAGGCCGTCCGCAGTGGGGATCTCGTCATGCTCTCCGGCCAGGTGGCCCTGGACGCGAACGGGCAGATCGTCTCCGACGACCCGCTCGAGCAGGCCCGGCAGTGCCTGACGAACATCGGTCTTGCCCTCGACCTGGCCGGCGCGACGTTCGAGCAGGTGACCAAGCTGGTGTGCTATCTGACCGACGCGGCGCACTTCCCGGCGTACAGCAAGGCCAAGGGCGAGCTGTTCCCGGGCACCGCCCCGGCCAGCACCACCGTCGTGGTCTCCGCCCTGCTCGATCCCCGGATGCTGATGGAGGTCGAGGCCTGGGCGTACGTCGGACCGGGGGAGCCGCCGCAGGCGGAGACGTGACCGCCCGTCGTGGCCGAAGGGGGAGCGGATGCCGCTGACTCGAGCCGTGCTGAGCCTCGCCGAGGCGCAGCGGATCCTCGAGCACGCGCTACGGGCCGCGGGCGAGAGCGGGCTGTCGGTGGCGGTCGCGGTCACCGACGCGGCGGGCGTCCCGCTGGTCTGCGCTCGGATGGACGGCGTCGCCCGGCTGGTCCTCGACGCGGCCTGCGGCAAGGCGTACACCGCCGCGGCGCTGGGGGTCCGGACCTCGACCTGGGAGGAGCAGGCCCGGACGAGCCCGTGGCTCCCGGCCATGGTGGGCACGGTCCCCGGCTTCACGCCGATGGCGGGTGGGGTGCCGGTGCTGCACCAGGGCGAGGTCGCCGGGGCCGTCGGCGTCAGCGGCGCGGACTCCGCGACGGACGATCGGCTGGCCGTCGAGGCGGCCCGGGCGCTGGCGGCCTAGGGGCCGAACACGTGCGCACGCAGCAACGCCAACGGGTCCTCGGCGTCACGACGGCCTCGCGGTCCGTCGTCCTCCGGGGCGAGGAGCCGCCCCGCGTCGCTGCGGGTCCACTCGCGCACGGCGAAGCGCTCCCGGATCCGCCACCCGGCTTCGGTGCGGACCAGGTGGTCGACGTACCTGAACCCCGAGGTGAAGTTCCGCCGCGGGTCGTCCGACGGAGTGCCCCAGTGGACAGCGGTCCCGTACGTCTCCGCGACGGCGTCGTCGCCGCTGATCTCGGCCAGGTGGTTGCCCACCAGGTGCATCGTGCCGTCCAGGCGGGGCAGCAGGCCGGCCAGCCACGCCACGTAGTCGTCCGCCGAGCCACTGAAGCCGGTGTGATGGTCCACGCCGTCAGGCGCGTAGACGGCCCGGATCCCCGGGAAGTCGAGGCGGTCGACGGCCCGGCAGTATCGGAGCACCAGCTCGTGGATCTCCCGACGATCGTCCTCGGCGCTCACCGGACCTCCTTCGACGAGGGCACGGTATCAACCGGCCGGGTTGCCAGAGCCGGCCGCCGACGCTCCCGACGATGGGCGGAGCGAGAAGGAGGCCTGTCCTACCATTGGCCGATGGCGCACTGTCGGATCTCGCAATCGCACGGAGGAATCGGATGACGGCAACCCCGGCGATCGAGGGGTGGTTCACCAGCGGCGAGGAGCCGGCTCTGCTGGGCTCGCGGTGCACGACGTGTGCGGTGGTGTACTTCCCGCCCACCCGGGGCTTCTGCCGCAACCCGCGCTGCTCGGGCGAGGAGTTCGAGCCGGCGGAGCTGTCGCGGCGTGGGCGGGTGTGGTCCTACACCGACGCCCAGTACCAGCCGCCGGCGCCGTACGTGGTGGCGAGCGATCCGTATGTGCCGTTCGCGCTGGCCGCGGTCGAGCTGCCGGAGGGGATCGTGGTGCTCGGCCAGGTCGCCGAGGGGTTCGGGGCGGAGGACCTCCGGG
>CAZTHV010000144.1:0-8414 GCA_964613165.1 uncultured Marmoricola sp. | reverse complement strand
CCGGGCGGCTGGCCGGACGCGCCATCGTCCGGGTCGACATCGCGGCCTTCTCCTGCCTGAAGACCTACGACCCGCCGATCACCGCGCTGTCCGGCGGCATGGTCGACGGGGTGAGCCGGCACGGCAAGTTCCTCGACATCGACGTCTCCGGCACCCACCTGGTGCTGCACCTGGCCCGCGCCGGCTGGATCCGCTGGCGCGACGAGTTGCCCACCGTCCCGGCCAAGCCCAACAGCAAGTCGCCGCTGGCGGCCCGGGTCGTGCTCGACAACGGTGCCGGTCTGGACATCACCGAGGCGGGCACCCGCAAGAGCCTCGCGCTGTACGTCGTCCGCGATCCCGCCGACGTCCCCGGCATCGCCCGACTCGGCCCCGACCCGCTGGCCGACGACTTCACCGTCGAGACGCTGCGGGACATCCTCACCGCCGCCGGCCGCGCCCAGCTCAAGGGCGTGCTGCGTCACCAGGGCACCATCGCCGGCATCGGCAACGCCTACTCCGACGAGGTGCTGCACGCCGCGCGGATGTCCCCGTTCAAGCCGGCCTCGACGATGAGCGAGGAGGAGTCGCAGACCCTGTACGACGCGATCCGCACCACGCTCTCCGACGCTGTCGCCCGCTCCGCCGGCCTGCCCGCCAGCGAGCTCAAGGGGGAGAAGAAGTCGAACATGGCGGTCCACGGCCGCACCGGCAAGCCCTGTCCGGTCTGCGGCGACACCGTGCGCGAGGTCTCCTTCGCCGACTCCAGCCTGCAGTACTGCCCCACCTGCCAGACCGGCGGCAAGCCGCTGGCCGACCGGCGGATGTCCAAGCTGCTCAAATAGCCTGGGGCCATGCAGTCCGTCCCGACCGTCACCGTCGACCAGGTGCCCGACCCGCTGCCCGACGGGGTGTGCGTCCTCGATGTCCGCGAGCCCGACGAGTGGCAGCAGGCTCACATCGAGGGCGCCCTGCACATCCCGCTGATGACGCTGCCGGCGCGCACCGACGAGCTGCCGGCCGATACCGAGCTGCTGGTCGTCTGCCACGTCGGCGGCCGCTCGGCCCAGGCCACGGCGTACCTCGTCCAGCAGGGGTACGCAGCGGTCAACCTCGCCGGCGGGATGGTCGACTGGACCGCGGCGGGGCGACCGGTGGTCACCTGACTTCTCGCCAGAAGTCGGCGCTTGTCGTGCGGAGTCCCGTGCGCTCGGCGAGGGCCACACCAGTAAGCTCGACGTCGCGCACTCCCAGCGCCACCCTCAGTCTCGCCAGGTACTCCTCCCGCGGGATCTCCACGGTCCCCAGCGAGGCCAGGTGGTCGGTCTGCCACTGCACGTCCAGGAGCCGGCCGGGCGTGCCGTCGTCGAGCAGCCGGACCAGGGCGAGCAGGGCGACCTTGGAGGCGTCCCGGGCCCGGTGGAACATCGACTCTCCCGCGAAGAGCCCACCGATCGCGAGGCCGTACAGCCCGCCGACCAGCTCGCCGTCCAACCAGGTCTCCACCGAGTGCGCCCAGCCGAGCCGGTGCAGCTCGCCGTACGTCGCCGCGAAGTGCTCGTCGATCCAGCCACCCGGTCGCCGTGGGTCCGCACAGCCGGCGATCACCTCGGCGAAGGCGGTGTTCACCCGGATCTCGTAGCGGCGCGCCGACCGGCGCAGAGAGCGCGAGACCCGGAGCCCGTCCAGGGGCAGCACCGCTCGCGGGTCCGGCGACCACCACGACGGGAGGCCCGGTCCGAGGCCGGACGGCAGCGGGAAGAGCCCGCTGCGGTAGCCCATCAGTACCGTGCCAGGCGCGAGGTCACCGCCCACGACGATCGTCTCGCCGTCGTCGGGCTGGGGCGCCGGCAGCGCCCATCGCGTCGGCGGCGGTTCGATCGGCACGGGGTCGAGCCTAATGAGTGCGATGCCGCGCCAGAGGGAGCGGAGCCAACCACCGGACGCCTACCATCTGTGCCATGGGCTTCAGCAAGAGGGCGGCGACCAAGGCAGCCGCGGCGTCGATCGCGCCGCGCATTCCCCAGTTCGCGCCGGGGCTCACCGCCTCCTTCGTGCACGAGGCCCTGGACAAGGCGATCACCGGCATCGGGCCGCTGCCGCCGGCCGCAGCCGCGGCGGACAAGCAGCGCGAGGAGCAGAAGGGGGACGTCAACCGGGGCATCCACGAGGTGATCGAGAACCACGTCCGGTACGCCGCGGTGCAGGGCTTCGCCACCAACATCGGCGGACTCGCCTCGATGGCGGTCATGGTCCCGGCCAACATCACCGGCCTGGCGCTGCTGCAGTGCCGGATGGTTGCCGGCATCGTGCACCTACGCGGCTACGACCTGGCTGACAAGCAGGTCCGCAACGCGATCCTGACCAGCCTGCTGGGCGAGGAGCGGATCCTGTCGATGATCAAGTCCGGCGAGCTTCCCGGCACCCCGATGGAGCTGGCCGCCGCGGCATCGACCGACCCAGCACTGGATCAGCGAGTGACCAGCCAGGTGGCCTCGGAGCTGATCGCCCGGATCGCCGGCAAGCGGATCGCCACCACGGTGGCCCGGCGTACGCCCATCGTGGGCGGCGTGGTCGGCGCCGGCACCGACTCCTTCGTCACCTGGAAGATCGGCCGCTACGCCGACCGGGAGTTCCTGCCGAAGAGCCGGCGGTAGGCCTTCAGGCCGATGGCGGCGAGCCTGCTGTCGGACGCCTTGGCCACCAGCTTCTGCTTGATCCGGTAGACCGGCGTGGAGTGCGCCCGGTCGACCTCGGCGTGCAGCTCCTCGATCTCCGCGATCAGCTCCAGCTCGCGGTTGCGCAGCCGGGTGCCCTCGATGGTCATCGCGGCGAGCGCCCGCATGGTGGCGTCGGCCATCTGGGCGTCGTCCATGGTGTCGGGATCGACGAACGGCGTGGGCTCGGCCGGCAGCAGGTCGTCCAGATCGCCGATCACGTCGTACCCGTGCAGCGCCAGCTCGGCGACCCAGCTCCGGCTGAGCTGCACCGCCCAGGAGTGGACCTCCGGCGGCACCGAGAGCCGCGCCGAGGCCGGCTCGCGGGACAGGCTCTGGTGGACCAGCGCCTCGCGCACGAGAGCCCGGTAGTGATGGTTCTCCACCGTCTCGGCGATGGCGACGTTGAGCCGGCGCAGCATCGCCGCCTCCGCCACCCCGAGCGAGGCGTTGGTGTGCGGCTCCTCCTGGGACTCCTCGTCGCTGAAGCCGTCGGGGTCGAGCTGGAGCGCCGCCGCCATCCGCTCCCACAGCACCGACGGCGGAGCACCGGCCGGCGGGACGGTCACCAGATGCACCCGCTCCTTGGGCAGGGTGCCGCCCCAGCGCTCCAGGACGTCCGGCGCCTCCTGGACTCCCCAGAACCACCGGGCCACGGTGTCGGACCGAGCCGGATCGCGCAGCACGCCGAGGAACTCGCCGTAGGTCATCTGCCGCCGGTGCTTGACGTTCTCCTGCCACTCCGCGGGGATCTGCCGGACCAGGTCGCGCGAGGAGTAGACGACGTGCACCTCGTCCGCGCCGAGTGACTCGATCGCCCTCGCCACCTGGCCACGGGAGGCGGTGGCGAGGATCTCGTGGCTGATGATCGCGGTGTCCGGCCAGGCGCGCACCTCGGCGGCCAGCCGCTCCCAGGCGCCGTGCGCCTGCTTCTCCAGACCGCCCCACGGCAGCTGCATCAGATCCAGCGCGGCGAGGAAGTGGGCGTCGAACCGGTCGCCGGGATAGCAGATCCCCTGCTCGGCCAGCCGCTCGCGATGGGTCAGCAGCAGGCTCTGCACGAAGGACGTCCCCGTCTTCGGAGCCCCGACGTGGAGCAGCACGGTCCGCGCCATCAGCTGTGTGACCCCTCTTCCGACATGGTCCAAGCCCGGCCGACCACCTCGAGCGCGAAGTCGAGCACTGCCTGGGGCCTGAGCACACCGCGGGCTCCGCCAGCCTCGGCCGGTACGACGCTGGCGGGGTCGCCATGGACAGCGTAGTCACCGGCCTGCCCGGCGGCGCGCAGCCGTCCGGCCATCCGGGTCCCGGCGGCGACGGCCCAGGCCCGGCGGTCCCGCGGAACGGCCGGCCAGGAGGAGACCTCCCCGCTGACCGCCAGCGGCCAGAGCCGGTCGACCAGCACCCGGCGGCGCTCCTCGCCGACCGCCATCATCAGCAGCGGGTTGATCCGGCGCAGCAGGTCGGTCGCCAGCGCGTCGGGCCGGTCGACGGCACGGACCGCCGAGACGCCGACCAGCCGGGCCACCTGATCGCTCACGATCGCCGCGTCCTCGCCGAGCACCACGTGGACCCGGTCGGGGCCGAACTGCGCGGCGAGCCGTCCGGCCAGGCCGGGCAGGTCGATCCCCGGCGGGACGCGATCACCGGACTCCGCCGTGCGCCACATCCGCGACCAGCGGGTCCCCGAGCCCGCCCGGACGCGTGCCGACCAGCGCTGAGCCATCAGCTCCTCCAGCGGCCCGCCCACGACCAGGTACGTCGCCCGGCGGCCGCCCTCTCTCAGACCACGAGCCCGCAACGCCTCGCGCACCGCCGTGGCGGTGGCCGGGGCGCCCAGCAGGACGAACTGCCGCCGCCGCGGCCGCCAGCCCGCGCGCTTCACCGGCGAAGCCGGCGGCTCGGTCAAGCTCAGCAGGGTCACCAGCACCGGAGCGCAGACTCGGAGCAGCTCCTCGGCGGGCAAGTCCTCCGGCGCCATCGCCGGGCTGCCGAAGGCCGGCGCCCCTGCGTCCGGCACCGGCGGGTCGACCAGGCCACGGCCCGCGCCGGGCGTCGCCAGCACCAGGTCGGCCAGCCGCTCGAAGCCGGGCAGGCCACGCGGCAGCCGGCGCACCACCTCGAGCTGGGCGGCACTGGGCAGGACGCCCCCCGCAGCGCCCTCGACCGGCGGCGGATCCATCTCGGACCACGCCATCTCGGACCACACCTGCGTCGACCCCGCGCGCAGCAGCGCGGCCCAGGACCGGACCCGGTCGGCGTAGGTGCTACTCACGGCGCCTCACGGCCGACGCAGCTTCCGGGCCAGCTTGCGCATCGTCCAGCGGCGGGTCTGTGCGGCGTCGGCGATCACCGCGGCGAGGCTCTCCATGGCCGCCTCGGCCACCAGCTCGACCGGCGGCCGGTCCGGGTGCACCCAGACGTGCTCGGGCCCGGGACGCGAGGGCCGCAGATCGTCGAGGTCGCCGACGACGTCCACACCGGAGCCCTCGATCCACTCGCGCCACTCCTCGGTGACCTCCTCGGCGAAGTCCCACCTGTTGCGCGGCAGGACCGCCGGGATGCGGTCGGAGCGAGCGGCCAGCACATCGCGACCGAGCAGCTCGCGGACCAGCTCGACGTACACCTCGCGCGGGATGTCGCGGCCCGCCAGCAGCGTGTTGAGCCGGCGCAGCACGTTGGCCTCGACCACGCCCAGGGAGGCGTTGTAGCTGGTGCTCTCGGCGTACGCCGGGGCGAGGTCGAGTCCGACGACACCGGCAAACCGGCGCCACAGCTCGTCCTTGGGCGCGTCGGCCTGCGGCACGGTGACCACATGGATCTGCTCCGGCGGCAGCCCGTTGCCCCAGCGGGTGAGGATGTCGGGGATCGACTGGACCCGCCAGAACCAGCTGGCCGGGTTGCGCCGGTTGTCCTTGGCCAGGTCGCGGGCGAACCGGCCGAAGGAGCGCCGGCCGCGGTGCTTGATCCGCTCCTGCCACTCCGCGGGGATCTGCCGGGCGAGGTCACGGGCGGTCAGCACCAGGTGGACCTCGTCGTGAGCGAACTCCCCCATCGCCTGCTCGATCTGCGGCGGTTTGGCCGCGGAGAGGATCTCGTGACTGATCAGCACGTTGCGGGGCGCCCGGCGGGCCTCGTGCGCCAGCGCGGCCCATTGCCCGCGGGCTACCTCCAGCTGACCGGCCCAGCGCTCCTGGATCAGGTCGAGGGCCGCCTCGAAGTGGTCCCCGGTGCGGGTGTTGAGATAGCTCAAGCCCTGCCGGGCGACGGCCTCGCGGTTGATCGCCAGCCGGTCCTGGAGATAGGTGGTCCCGCTCTTCGGCGTACCGATGTGGAGGTAGACGCGGCGGGTCATGGCCGCATTCTGCCGCAGAGGCGGTGGAGCCCCCGGCTCAGGTGGCGACCCGCTCGGGATGCGTGCACACCGTCAACCTGCGCCCGCGGGCGAAGGCGACCAGCGTGAGTCCGAAGCGGTCCGCGGCCTCGATCGCCAGGGACGAGGGTGCGGAGATGCAGACGAGCACGCCGACGCCGCCGAGCACCGCCTTCTGGACGATCTCGAAGGAGGCGCGCGAGGAGACCACCAGCACCAGGTCGTCGCGAGCGCGGCCCTGGGTCACCGCCCAGCCGAGCACCTTGTCGACGGCGTTGTGCCGGCCGATGTCCTCGCGCACGACGACCACCTCGCCGTCGGCGGTCGCCAGCCCCGCGGCGTGGACGCCGCCGGTGCGGGCGAAGACCTGCTGCATCTGCCGCAGGCGCTCCGGCAGCGCGCCGAGCACCTCGGCGGGGACCCGCAGCGACGGCAGGTCCGGCGGGTCGGCCGCGTCGATGGCGTCCAGGGTGGACTTGCCGCACAGTCCGCACCCGCCGTACGACACCAGGCGCCGCTGCGCCGAGACCGGGACCGAGACGGGCCGGCGCAGCGCGATCTCCAGGACGTTGAGGTGGGTGTCGGTGCAGAAGCGCGCCGAGGCCACGTCCTCGCGGTCCCGGATCACGCCCTCGCCCAGCAGCAGCCCGTGCGCCAGCTCGACGTCGTGACCGGGCGTGCGCATCGTCACCGTCAGGGTCTCCTCGCCCAGCCGGATCTCCAGCGGCTCCTCGACCGCGAGCTGATCGACCTTCTCCCTCGTCCCGGCGTCCAGGTCGATCTGCCAGACCTTGCGTCGCTCGGTCACCCGTCCCATGGGATCAGACAGTCTCTGCCGGCAGCGGGTCCAGGCGGACCACCACAGTCTTGGAGGTCGGGGTGTTGCTGGTCTCGGCCACCGAGTCGAGGGGCACCAGGACGTTGGTCTCCGGGAAGTACGCCGCCGCGCAGCCCCGCGCGGTCGGGTAGGAGACCACCCGGAACCGCTCCGCCCGGCGCTCCTCCATCTCGTCGGTGCCGCCGAGGCCGCGCCACTCCGAGACCAGGTCGACGTGGTCGCCATCGGCGATCCCCAGCTCGGCCAGGTCGTCGGGATTGACGAAGACCACCCGGCGGCCGTCCTTGATGCCGCGGTAGTGGTCGTCCATGCCATAGACCGTGGTGTTGTACTGGTCGTGGCTGCGCACGGTCTGCAGCAGCAGCCGTCCTGGCGGGCGATGCGGGAACCACAGCTCGTTGGCGGTGAAGCGGGCGCGGCCGTCGCCGGGCAGGAAGGTCCGGCTGTCGCGTGGGCCGCTGGGCAGCAGGAAGCCGCCGGGCCGGTCGATCTTGGCCTCGAAGTCCTCGAAGCCGGGCACCACCCGGGAGATGTGGTCGCGGATCACCCGGTAGTCCCCGCGCATCGCCGACCAGTCGACCTTGCTCTCCGGGAGCACGCGGCGGGCCAGCTCGCAGACGATGGCGACCTCGCTGAGCAGCTCGTCGGCCGCCGGAGCCAGCCGGCCGCGGGAGGCGTGCACCTTGCTCATCGAGTCCTCGACGGTGACCCGCTGCGAGCCGGTGAGCTGTACGTCGCGCTCGGTGCGGCCGAGGGTGGGGAGGATCAGTGCCTCCCGGCCGGTGATCGCGTGCGAGCCGTTGAGCTTGGTGGAGACGTGCACGGTCAGGTCGGCGCGCTCCAGCGCCCGCTCGGTCACCTCGGTGTCGGAGGTGGCCCGGACGAAGTTGCCGCCCATCGCGAAGAACACCTTGGCCTGTCCGTCGCGGAAGGCCCGGATCGCCTCGACCACGTCGTACCCGTGCTTGCGGGGCGCGGTGATCCCGAACTCGGCGTCCAGCGCTGCCAGGAACGACTCCGGTGGCTTCTCCCAGATGCCCATGGTTCGGTCGCCCTGGACGTTGGAGTGCCCGCGCACCGGGCACACCCCGGCGCCGGGCCGGCCGACGTTGCCCTGCAGCAGGAGGAGATTGACGATCTCGCGGATGGTCGGCACCGAGTGCCGGTGCTGGGTCAGGCCCATCGCCCAGCAGACGATGGTGGCCTTGGACGCGGCGAAGTCGTCGGCCAGGCCCTCGATCTCGGCACGGGTCAGGCCGGTGGCCTCCTCGGTCACCGCCCAGTCCAGTTCGCCGCGCGCGGCGGCGTACGCCTCGAAGCCTGCCGTGTGGGCCGCGACGAACTCCTCGTCGACGGCACCACGAGCGAGCAGCAGGTGGCCGACCGCCTGGAAGAGCGCCTGGTCGCCGCCGAGCCGCACCTGCAGGAAGCGGTCGGCCAGCGGGGTGCCGCGACCGACCACGCCGCTGGGGCGCTGCGGGTTGCGGAAGCGGATCAGGCCGGCCTC
>CAZTHV010000143.1:8142-8417 GCA_964613165.1 uncultured Marmoricola sp. | reverse complement strand
GTTGAGGAGGTCTCCACGATGAACGACCTGCTGGCCGTGGTCACCCGCGCCAAGGACGACATCGAGGCCATCGAGGAGTACGTCCGGCGCGAGCAGGGCGGCGAGAGCAGCGACCCGACCGCGCCGCCGGTCGCGGGAGCCTGACCGGCCGGTCCTGGAAGCGTCCGAGCCCGCCGGAGTCGACGACTCCGGCGGGCTCGAGAGGTGCCGACCGTCAGCAGAGCACCGGGATCGGGAGGATGGTGCAGAGCGGGTTGCCCGGTGTGCCACCACCC
>CAZTHV010000143.1:7776-8132 GCA_964613165.1 uncultured Marmoricola sp. | reverse complement strand
TGGGCCAGCTCAACGGGCTCCTCGGTGGGGGTGGCCCAGGAGCCCGTCGAGGCTGTCGGTCAGCGTTTCGAGGATCCCGATGGGGAGCTCGCCGCCGCCGCCGTCGAGCAGGCCGGAGAACTCGCCGAGGAGCTGCTCGAGGAGGTCGGTCAGCGTGGTGAGGCCGAGTCCCCCGGGGATGCTGTCGGTGCCACCGAGCACCTCGGAGAGCTCGGCGAGGAGCTGCTCGAGGAGGCCGGTCAGCACGGCGGGGTCGACGTTGCCGCTGCCGAGCAGGCCCGAGAGCTGCTCGAACAGGCCGTTGGCCGCTGCGAGGTCGACGGAGACGTCGATCGTGCCGGGGGTCCCCGGTGCCC
>CAZTHV010000143.1:2026-7766 GCA_964613165.1 uncultured Marmoricola sp. | reverse complement strand
GGAGCACCGGGCGCGCCGGGGGCACCGGGGACCCCCGGCACGCCCGGTGCTCCTGGCGCGCCCGGTGCTCCCGGTGCCGCGGTCGTGGGGCAGGCGCGAGCGGTGGCCGCACCCCGCAGAGCCACCACGGCGGCCTTGTCCCGCAGCTTGGCCCGTGCCTTCTTCACTGCCTTCTTGGCCTTCTTGATCTTCGCCTTCGACGCGTGGTTCTTCTTGGCCTTCTTCAGCTTCTTGGCCTTCTTGTTGACCTTCTTCTGTGCCTGACGCTGCTGCTGGACCGCGGCGCCGTACGACTGAGAGAACGTGTTGCACTGTGAGGCCGCACTGGCGGTCGTCGCCAGGCCCGGGACGATGGCGAGCATGGCGGCGACCGCCAGTGCCACCACCACCGTCAATGCACGCTTGTGAATGGTCATCAGAACCCCTTCCGGTTTATGTCCACATGACCACTAACGTCCGAGATGTCCGATGGTTACGGCCCTGCCGGGGAAGATCTCGACGAGCCGCCGATCGGCGTCGTCAGATCCAGCGACGGAACCAGATCCGCTGCAGCCACTCGGCCTGGGTGAGCAGGCCGTCGGTGTAGATCGGCCAGAACCAGGCGAAGTTGGCGATCACCGCGACCACGATCGCCCCGGCGGCCGCCGCGCCGATGATCCGCCTCCGTGAGCCCGGGGCGGCCCGGCCGAGGATCTCGCCGAGCAGCAGCGTCGCGCCGAGGATCAGGAACGGCTCGATCACGATGGCGTAGTAGATGAAGATCGGCCGGTCGTCGTACCGGAACCACGGCAGCCAGGTCGACAGCACGCCGACGGTGACCAGACCGTAGCGCCAGTCGCGGCGGGCGACCCACGAGATCGCCGACCACGCGAAGGCGATCGTGCCGAACCACCACAGCGCCGGGGTGCCGAGCAGGATGATCTGGCGCAGGCAGGTCGCGCTCCCGACGGCGGTGCAGCCCTGCGCGCCGGGCTGGATGTCGAGCTGAGCGTCCACGCCGACCGGCCGGTTCATGATCAGCCAGCCCAGCGGGTTGGACTGGTAGGTGTGCGTGGCGTCGTCGAGGAAGCGCGTGTGGAAGGCGAGGACGTCGTGGTGGTAGTGCCACAGCGAGCGCATCGACTGCCACAGCTCGGGGAGGAGGCCGTGCGCGTCGTGCTCGATGTAGGAGCCCCAGTACGGGCCGTACTGGGTGTCGGAGAGGTGCTGCTCGTAGACGCCGGCGTGCAGCAGCCACCCGGTCCAGGTGGCGACGTAGACGACCAGCGGAAGCACGACGACGTAGAGGACCCCGGGCGCCGCGTCGATCAGGGCCGCCCGCAGCCAGGAGCGGCTCACCCCGAACGAGCGCCGCGCCCCCGCGCACCAGGCCCAGTAGAGCAGCCCGAACGCGGCCAGCGGGAAGATCGCGGTCCACTTCGTGCCCAGCGCCAGGCCCCACATCACCCCGCTGGCCGCCAGCCACGGGCGCCAGAGCACGCGCGGTCCCCACGCGCCTACCCCGCCCGTGTCGTACGCCGCGTCGTATCTCCGGGCGAGCCGCCGCCGGAACCAGTCCCGGTCGGCCACCAGGCAGGAGACCGCGCAGAGCACGAAGAACGCCACGAAGATGTCCAGCAGCGCCAGCCGGGAGAGCACGAACTGCAGGCCGTCGAAGGTCATCAGCACCCCGGCGACCAGGCCGAGCAGCGTCGAGCCGGTCACCCGCCGGGCCAGCCGGATCATCACCAGCACCATCAGCGTGCCGACGACCGCCGAGGGCAGTCGCCAGCCGAAGGGCGTCATCCCGGCGACCCATTCGCCGGCGCCGATGAGCCACTTCCCGACCTCGGGGTGGACCACCATGCTGGGGTCCTTGGTCCACAGTCCGCTCAGGTTGCCGTGCAGGATCCTCTCGTTGGCGCCGTCGACGTACCCGGTCACGTAGCCGTGGTGGATCAGCGACCACGCGTCCTTGGCGTAGTAGGTCTCGTCGAAGAGGAAGGACTTGGGGAAGCCCAGGTTCCACAGTCGCAGGAAGCCGGCGAGCAGCGAGATCGCGATCGCGCCGAGCCAGGCGACGACCGGGTCGGCGTCGCGGGGTCCGAGGCGCGCTCGCTCGCTCGCCGTGGGGACGGTCTCCCCGGTGGCGGTGCGGGACAGGGTGACCGATCGCGACTCCAGGCTCGACTCCGGGCGCGGTCGCGTCGCGGTCCTGGTCTCCACGACGCCGAGGATACGGCTGCGATGATGGGCCCATGACCGATCGGACCGGCGGGGGACGTCATCGCGACGATGCGCCCCAGGCCACGGTGCGGACGACGTCCGCGGACGGCGTGCTGGTCCTGGCGGGTACGCCGATCGGCCGCGCCGAGGACGCCTCGCCGCGGCTGCTGCGCGAGCTGGCCGAGGCCGACGTCATCGCCGCGGAGGACACCCGGCGTCTCCAGCGTCTCCTCGCCGACACGGGCGGGAGCACGCAGGCGCGGGTGGTGTCCTACTTCGAGGGCAACGAGCGGGGACGCACGCCGCAGCTGCTGGACGCGCTGCTGGCCGGCGAGCGCGTGGTGCTGGTCACCGACGCCGGGATGCCCAGCGTCTCCGACCCCGGCTACCGGCTCGTCGCGGCGGCGGTGGAGGCGGGGGTGGAGGTGACCGCCGTACCGGGACCGTCCGCGGTGCTGACCGCGCTCGCCGTCAGCGGGCTGCCGGTGGACCGGTTCTGCTTCGAGGGCTTCCTGCCGCGCAAGGCCGGCGAGCGGGCCCGGCGCCTGGCCGACCTGGCCGATGAGCAGCGCACGATGGTCTTCTTCGAGGCGCCGCGCCGCACCGAGGCCGCGCTGGCCGCGCTGGCCGACGCCTTCGGCGGGACCCGGCGGGCGGCCGTGTGCCGGGAGCTGACCAAGACCCACGAGGAGGTCCGCCGGGGGCCGCTCTCGATGCTGACGGCCTGGGCCGCGGAGGGGGTGCGCGGCGAGGTGACCATCGTGGTGGCCGGCGTGGAGGCGGGCGCGCAGGACGTCGATCCGGCGACGCTGGTGGCCCTGGTCGCCACCGCGGAGGAGGCCGGGGTGCCGCGCAAGCAGGCGATCCTGGACGTCGCCAGGCGGGCGGGAGTGCCCAAGCGGGTGGTCTACGACCTGGTTCACAAGTCGAAGCAGGGCGGGTCCGGGTGAGCCACTGGCCGGAGGCGCCGGAGCCGCTGCCGTACCCGGTCGTCGACAACCACTGCCACCTGGACATCAGCCGCGCCGACGACGAGCCCGCTCCGGCGGTGGCCGAAGCGCTCGCCCGCGGGGCCGCGGCCGGGGTGCCGAGGATCGTGCAGATCGGCTGCGATCTGCCCGGGGCCCGCTGGGCGGTCGAGACCGCGGCGGCGTACGACGCGATCGTGGCCGGCGTGGCGCTGCACCCCAACGAGGCTCCCCGCCTGGCCGCCCAGAGCCGCCTGGACGACGCGCTGGCCGAGATCGCCGAGCTGGCGGCGCGACCGCAGGTCAGGGCGGTCGGGGAGACCGGGCTCGATCACTTCAGGACCGGCGAGGACGGCCGGGACGCGCAGGTGCGCAGCTTCCGGCGGCACATCGAGCTGGCCCACGAGCTGGATCGCACCCTGGTCATCCACGACCGCGACGCGCACCGGGAGGTGCTCCGCGTCATCGACGAGGTCGGCGCGCCGCCGCGCTGGGTGATGCACTGCTTCTCCGGCGACGCCGAGTTCGCCGATGAGTGCCTCTCCCGTGGTGCCCACCTGTCCTTCGCCGGCACCGTGACCTTCAAGAACGCGGAGCCGCTGCGCGAGGCGCTCCGGGTGACGCCGCGAGACCGGGTCCTGGTCGAGACCGACGCGCCGTACCTCACCCCGGTGCCGTGGCGCGGCCGTCCCAACGCCTCCTACCTGGTGCCGCTGACGGTCCGGTCGATGGCGGCGACGCGCCGCGAGGACCTCGAGACGCTCTGCCGGGCGATCGAGGCGAACACCTTCGCCGCGTTCGGTGGCGCCTGGTAGCCCGTCCCGATCTGATCTTGGTGTGGCTGAAGTGACGGGTGTGGCGATCGGCCTGTGACCTCTCCCACCCGGCGCAGCGTGAATTCGACCGTTTCGTTTGTTCTGGTGCCCGAGTGCTGGCACAGTCGTACGCCGTTGGCCGGGAGCGGGAGCCC
Organism: uncultured Marmoricola sp.; assembly: GCA_964613165.1. GTDB lineage: Bacteria > Actinomycetota > Actinomycetes > Propionibacteriales > Nocardioidaceae > Marmoricola. The sequence goes on along the minus strand of CAZTHV010000143.1, from coordinate 3,623 downwards.
GCTGTACATCCAGGGGCACATCTCGGACGGCGCACCTGTCGCGTGGCAGCGAGGGCGTCGTACCCCCGCGGCCCGGGAAGACCGAGACATCGGAGTCGGTAATCAACGCTGCGAGCCCAGCACGCACCCTCCTTGCCCGCCTGAACACCACTACCGGACTCGTCATCCTCGTCGGCGTCGTCGCCGCGGCCCTGCTGGCCACCACGGCCGGCTACCTCGCGATCAGCAAGCGCGTGCTGCTCACCGTCGACGGGAGTCCGACCTCGGTGCGCACCTTCAGCGGCGACGTGCGGGGCGTCCTGGCGGGTCAGGGGATCGAGGTGGGTGCCCACGACGTGGTGCTGCCGGCACTCGACAGCTCGATCGACGACGGGACCCGGATCAGCCTGCGCTACGGACGCGAGCTCCAGGTCACCGTCGACGGCGCCGAGCAGACCTTCTGGACCACCGAGACCGAGGTCGCGTCGGCGCTGGACCAGCTCGGGCTGCGCCACTCGGACGCGCTCCTCTCCGTCAGCCGGAGCGCCCGGATCGACCGTCAGGGCATGGCGCTGGAGATCACCACGCCCAAGCAGGTCACCGTCAAGGTCGGCAAGCAGAAGCCGCGCACGGTGAGCCTTCCCGCGGCCGACCCCGCCGCGCTGCTGGAGATGCTCGGCGCGGCGTACGACGACGACGACATCGTGCGGCCGGCCCTCGACGCGCCGCTCAACGACGGCGACACGGTGACCCTGGTCCGCGTCCGCAAGGTCACCCATCGGGTCGCCAAGGAGCGGCTGCCCGTGCCGGTGACCCAGGAGAAGGACGCCTCGATGTACGCCGGGGAGCGGACCACCGTCGACGCCGGGCGCCCCGGGCTGCGCGACGTGACCTACCGGATCGTCTACCGCAACGGCAAGGAGACCCGTCGTGTGGTCGTCGACCAGACCGTACTGCGCAAGCCCGTGCCGGCTGTCGTCCGCGTGGGCACCAAGACCGTGCCCGCCGGCGGCGCCTGGGACCGGATCGCCCAGTGCGAGTCCGGTGGCAACTGGCACATCAACACCGGCAACGGCTACTACGGCGGGCTGCAGTTCAGTCTCGGCACCTGGCGTGCCCACGGCGGCACCGGCTACCCGCATCAGCACTCGCGGGAGCAGCAGATCGCGATCGCGGAGAAGGTCCGCGCCGCCCGCGGTGGCTACGGCGACTGGCCGCATTGCGGCAAGCTGGCGTAGCGCGGAATCACAGGTTCACCTGTGAAGCGGCCACTTCGGAGGCGATGCAACGCCTCCGAAGCGAGAGGATCACAGGTGAACCTGTGAAACCAGCGCCGCGCCGCCCACTAGCCTTCATAGCGTGACGGAGACGCGGTTGCTGGGGCCTGCCGACGTGCGGGCGCTGGCCGACCGGCTGGGAGTCCGGCCCACCAAGCAGCGCGGGCAGAACTTCGTCATCGATGCCAACACCGTCCGCCGGATCGTCCACGACTCCGGCGTCACCGGCGACGACGTCGTGCTGGAGGTGGGTCCGGGGCTGGGCTCTTTGACATTGGCACTGCTGGCCGTCGCCCGCCGCGTGGTCGCCGTCGAGGTGGACCCGGTCCTGGCGGAGGCGC
>CAZTHV010000143.1:1452-2016 GCA_964613165.1 uncultured Marmoricola sp. | reverse complement strand
CATGGGCGGCCAGAAGGTGACCACCCTGAACCTCGAGGTCGTCCGGGCCGACGCGCTGCGGATCGAGGAGATTCCCGGACCGCCGCCCACCGCGCTGGTGGCCAACCTGCCCTACAACGTCTCGGTACCGGTGCTGCTGCATCTCCTGGCGCTGGTGCCGACGCTGGAGCACGGCCTGGTGATGGTGCAGAGCGAGGTCGCCGACCGGCTCGCCGCGGCGCCCGGCTCCCGGACGTACGGCGTGCCGTCGGTCAAGGCCGCCGGGTACGCCGAGGTACGCCGGGCCGGCTCGGTCAGCCGCAACGTCTTCTGGCCGGCGCCCAACATCGAGTCCGGCCTGGTCGCCTGGACCCGCCGCGAGCCCCCTGCCACGACGGCCACCCGCGCGCAGGTGTTCGCCGTCATCGACGCGGCCTTCGCCCAGCGCCGCAAGGCACTGCGTCCGGCGCTGCGGGGTCTCGCCGGATCGGCCGCCTCCGCCGAGGCCGCGCTGCACCGCGCCGGCATCGACCCGATGACCCGCGGTGAGCAGCTCGGCGTTGAAGACTTCGCCCGGATCGCCGA
>CAZTHV010000143.1:0-1442 GCA_964613165.1 uncultured Marmoricola sp. | reverse complement strand
GAGCATCACCGTGCGTGCGGCTGCCAAGATCAACCTGCGGCTCGGCGTCGGCCGGGTCCGCGAGGACGGCTATCACCCGCTCGCCACCGTCTATCAGGCGATCGGGCTCTACGACGACGTGACCGTGACCGAGGCCGAGGAGTGGGACGTCATCGTCACGCCTGCCGGCCAGGTCGACTGCTCCGAGGTGCCGCTGAACCAGGACAACATCGCGATCCGTGCCGGACGGCTGCTCGCCGCGCACCACGGGATCGACCGGGGCGCGCGGATCGCCGTCGACAAGGGCATCCCGGTCGCGGGCGGGCTCGCCGGCGGGAGCGCCGATGCCGCCGCGATGCTGGTGGCGCTGGACCGGCTCTGGGAGCTGGAGACCCCCGATGAGGTGCTGCTCGATCTGGCCGGCCGTCTGGGCAGCGACGTGCCGTTCGCCCTGCTCGGCGGCACGGCGTACGGCACCGGCAGGGGCGAGCTGGTCGAGCCGGTCGCCGACGGCGGCAACTGGTGGTGGGTGGTGGTGCCGAACGCGACCGGACTCTCCACCGCCGCCGTCTATGCCGAGTACGACGCGCTGGGTCTGAGGGCCGAGCTGGCGGAGCCGGTCGATCTCCTCGCCGCGCTGGGCTCCGGCGACACGGAGGCCCTGGCCGGCGAGCTCCTCAACGACCTGGAGCCGGCCGCGCTGAGCCTGCGTCCGGACCTGGCCGCGACCCGCGACGGGCTGCTCCGCTCCGGCGCACGGGCGGCGCTGCTGTCCGGCTCCGGGCCGACCTGGCTGGGCCTGGCCGACGACGCGGCGCATGCCCGCGAGGTCGCCGGAGTCCTCATCGAGAGTGGCATCCGCTGCTGGATCGCGCCCGGCCCGGTGGCCGGCGCCCACGTGGTGACGTATGGCTAGCCCCGGGCTCAACCTGGTCAACCTGGAGAAGGTCTCCAAGTCCTACGGCATCCGGATCCTGCTCGACGAGGTCAGCCTCGGTGTGGGCGAGGGCGACCGGATCGGGGTCGTCGGCCGCAACGGCGACGGCAAGACCACACTGCTCAATCTGATCGCCGGCGGCGAGGAGCCCGACACCGGGCGGATCTCTCGCGCGCGGGATCTGCGGGTCGGCTACCTCGATCAGCGCGATCTGCTCGACGACTCCCACACCGTCCGCGAGGTGGTGCTCGCCGGGAAGGCTGACCACGAGTGGGCCGCCGACGCCACCACGCGCGAGGTGGTGGAGGTGCTGCTTGCCGGGATCGCGCTGGACCGTGTGGTGCATGATCTCTCCGGCGGAGAGCGCCGCCGCTGCTCGCTGGCCCGGCTGCTGCTGGAGCCCGACGACCTGCTGATCCTCGACGAGCCGACCAACCATCTCGACGTCGAGGCGGTCGCCTGGCTGGCCGAGCACCTGGTCGGCCGCTCCTCGGCACTGGTCGTGGTGACGCACGACCGCTGGTTC
>CAZTHV010000142.1:0-8432 GCA_964613165.1 uncultured Marmoricola sp. | reverse complement strand
CCGACCACGGGGCCCGGTTCGATCATCACACCCGGATCCTCGACCTGCACGGTCGAGTCCTGGACGAGCACACCCGGGTCCTCAACGAGCACACCCGGGTCCTCGGCGAACACACCCGGGTTCTCGGCGAACACACCCGGGTCCTGGACGAGCACACCCGCATCCTCAACGAGCACGCGGCCAGGCTCGCCGAGGCCCTGAGGATCCTGGACGAGCACCGGACCAAGCTCAACGACATCGGGGAAAACCTCAACGAGCACCGAACCAAGCTCGACCACATCCAGGAGAACCTCGACGGGCAGGGGACCAAGCTCGATGACGTGCTGGAGCTCCTGCGCGCGAGCTGACCCAGCGCCCGTCCCGCGTCCCAACCGGCGACCGGGGCGCTCAGACCGCGGCGCGGTGGCGGGGACCGCCGCCGACCATCGCGGCGCTCGCTCGCCGCACCGACGCCGCACGACGGCCGGCCAGCCGGGCCACCTGCGTGCCGACCAGCACCGGCGACAGCGCCGCCGGGCTCGCCGGCTGCTCGGTCAGCACGCTCAGTACGTTCTCGGCGGCGCAGACCGCCACTTCGCCGACGATCCCGAAGACCGTGTCCAGCCGCTCCAGGCAGACCATCGCCGCAACTGGCGCACCTCCGAGCCGCGACCGCAGCCCGGTCGTCGCCAGTCCGATCTCCGCCAGGACGCCGGCGTGCGAGCGCTCGCCCCACCTGAGGTCGTCCGCGGTCACCTCGACCGGGCCCCGCCCGTGGACGGACGCGACCAGGTAGACCCCGGACGGCCCGGCCAGCAGATGATCCACCGCCACGAGCGGCCTCTCCGGCGGACCGAGCATCAACTCGAGGTCGTGCAGGACCAGCCAGTCCAGCGCACGCAGCAGGTCGAGACCCGCACAGGTGGCCCGAGCCGCCTCGGGGCGCGGCTCCCACTCGGATCGACCGACCTCGGCGCCTCGAACCGTGGCGTGGATCATCGGACCTCCTGACAAAAGGGGTGGATATCCGGATATTACGTAACAAATCCGACAATAACTAGGCCCCATCAGGGCCATATGACTCACTGCATGACTCACTGCGTGGACGGGCCGGCGGTCGGTCAGCCCAGGCGCTCGCGCAGGGCCTCGGTGAGCAGCGAGGCCAGCGCCTCGAGCTGGACGTCGACCGAGGTCTCCACGTCGGTGGCGCCGTCCAGTGCGGTCGCCGCCAGCCCGGCCTTGCGGTCGATCAGCTCGGCGATCCGGGCGTCCATCGTCTGGGCGGCGATGATCCGCCACGCGGTGACCGGCTCGGTCTGGCCGATCCGGTGCACCCGGTCGATCGCCTGGGTCTGCTCCGCGTCGGTCCAGGACAGCTCGGCCAGGACGACGTCCGAGGCGACCTGCAGGTTGAGCCCGACGCCGGCGGCGGTCAGCGAGCAGACCACGATCTGGACCTCGGGGTCGTTGGTGAACGCGTCGACGTTGCGCTGGCGCACCGCCGTGGTCTGGTCACCACGCACCGACGCGTAGCCGATGCCCTGCGCGGCGAACAGCTCCTCGGCGGCATCCATGACGTCGATGTGCTTGGCGAAGAAGACCACCTTGCCGGCGCTGCGCGCCAGCTGTGCCGCGAAGTCCGCGGCGAGGGGGCCCTTGGCCTGGCCGATCCGGCGCACCATCGCGAAGACGTTCTCCGCCGAGCCCTCCCCGGTGTCGCTGGGTCCCTCGGAGAGCGCCCAGCCGGCGACCCGGCGGACCAGCTCGTGGTCGATGCCGTCGGGGCTGGTGATCTCCGCGCCCGCCGAACGCGTGCGCAGTGCGGCGTCGTACCGCTCCATGAGGCGCTGGGCCAGCTTGCGCTCGGCCTCGCGCACCGAGCGCCCGACGGCGCCCTCCAGCTCCACCGGCATGTCGGCGATCCGGCGGGCCGGGATGTCGGCGGCCACCTCGACCTTGCGGCGACGGACGATGCCGAGGTCGACCACGGTCTGCCGGGCGGCCGGATAGAAGGCGTGGTCCGCGGGAGTGAAGCCGTTCTCCTCGAGCCGGGCCATCAAGACCGGCAGCGGCTTCTTGTCGTCGATCCAGCCTAGGAACTCCCAGATCGCCCGGAAGTCCTCGATGTCGTTGATCAGTGGCGTACCGGTCAGCGCCATCATCAGGGGCCGAGGCGCGCGCTCGCGGATCCGGTCGGCGATGTCACGCACGTACTGGGAGCGCTGCGACTTCTTGTTCTTGATGAAATGCGCCTCATCGACGACCATCCCGCGGAAGCCGAGCTCGCCCATCCATCCGACGTGCCGGTCGAGCACCTCGTAATTGACCACGATCACGTCGGCGAACCCGTCGAGGCTCTCGCCGTCTCCGTGCACCACGCTGACCGTGCGCCGGGGAAGCCAGCGGCCGACCTCGCGGGCCCAGTTGACCTTCACGACGTTGGGGACGACGCAGAGCAGCGGGAAGGCGTCGGCCGCCTGCGCCGCGAGGAGCGCCTGCGCGGTCTTGCCCAGGCCGGGCTCGTCCGCGAGCAGGAACGTCCGGTGACCCGCCGCGGCGGCGACCACCAGCCTGGCCTGGTGCGGCATCAGCTCCAGGCCACCGTGCTGCCTCCCGGGGACCTTGTACGCCGACGCCTCCGGGAGCTCCATGCACGAGGACGCGCCCGGAGCGGGGTGCTCGAAGGCGTTGAGCAACGGCCCGATCAGCTCCCAGCCGGCCAGGATGTGCGACTGCACCCGCGGGGGCGGCGTGGAGAAGTCGGGAGCCATGAACGGGTTGGCCAGCTGTCGAGCGACCACCGAGCGCGGTCGTGCCTGGCGTTCGGGGGCGGCGGTCTCCTCCTCGCCGTCCTCGCCTCCTTGCGGCTCGGCAGTCGTGTCGAGCCCGGCCTTGGCCTGCATCTCCCGCTTCAGCGAGCGCACCTCGGAGGTGATCTCGGCGTCGTCCTGGAGCAGCTCGAAGAAGGTCGGGTGGCTGGCCGCGATCTGCGCGAGGATCGCCGCGATGCCCTCCAGGCGCTTCAGCTCGGTGTCACGGCGCGCGTCCTCGATGGAGCGGTCGCCGCGGACCCGGACCCGCTCTTCACGGGCGAGGATGGCGACGACGTGGTACTTGGTCCGGTCGGTGGTGGTCACCCGGCCACGCTGGACGGCGTTCTCGACCTCGCGCACCGCGCGGGCGAGCACCGGGATGATCCCCTGCTGGTCGTCGTACCGGCGGCCGTTACGGCCCGCCTGCCCCCTGCCGTTGCGGCGCTGTGCTTGTCCACCCGCCGGGCGTCCGGCCTGTCGGCCGCCCCGCGACGCGGTCTGGCTCCCTGATGCCAACGAACTCTCCTCGGGGCCCTCGGGCCCGTCTCGCGTTGTCCTACGCGCTTATGTCTTGCGCTGTTCTGTCTGGCTGGGCCTGCCTCGCCGGGCGGCGTCTCGCCCGCGAGGCACAGAGCGTGCGGCTGCGCCCCGCACTGACACCCCCACCGCGCCGGGAACGGAGTCCATCCTCGCTCGACGCGCCATGAGGCATTGGGTGGTTGGCCACCCAGCGAGCCAAGACTACCGCACCGAGGCCGGCCAGCCGACTTCTTCCATCCGATGTTCGGGCTAGCGCCCGACCCCAGACGTATCCGGCAGGACCGAGCTTCTACCCAAAGCAGGCTCTGGCAGGCAGCGGCGGGGCAGGCCGTCGGCGGGGCAGGCCGTCGGCGGGGCAGGGCAGGCGCCGATGAGCCGGTGCTACGTTTCCGGACATGCCTCGGGTCGCGGTCGTCGGAGGACACGGCAAGACCGGGCGGGCCGTGAGTGCCGCCCTTCCGGGGGCGGTTCCGCTCGGACGCGCCGACTGGGCGGACTTGGCCGGCGCGATGGCCGCATGCGACACCGCCTACCTCATCGCGCCGAACCTGCACCCGGACGAGCCGGCATACGTCGCCGAGGTGCTCGACGCGATCGCCAGGGCCGGCATCCACCGGGTGATCTACCACTCGGTCGCCTCGCCGTACATCCCCGCGATGCCGCACCACGTCGGCAAGGCCAGGAGCGAGGACCTGGTACGCCGCTCGGGCCTGGTCTGGACGATCCTGCAGCCCGGCGCCTACCTGCAGAACCTCGAGCTCACCGGAGCGACCGTGCGGGTGCCCTATGACGTCGAGGCGCCGTTCGGGTTCCTCGATCTGGACGACCTCGCGGCGGTCGCGGCGCACGTTCTCAGCGAGGACGGCCATGGCGGCGCGACCTACGAGCTGGCGACACGCCAGGCGTCGGTGGCCGAGTTGGCCGCAGAGGCGGGGCTGGGCGCCGAGCAGGTGGCCGACCCGGGAACCCACCCCTGGCTGACCGCCATGTTCGAGTACTACGACCTCCACGGCCTGCCGGTCGGCACTCGCGTCCTCGACTGGCTGCTGGGCCGCTAGCCACCCGCGGTCACCGGCCGCACTGTCACGGCCCACATTGTTACTGGCCGCACTGTCACTGGCCACACTGTCCGGCCGGCCGCGCTCGCCGCGCTATCGGTTAGGGACTGCTGTCGGTGGGGCTGGCTGTCGGTGGGCTGGCCGTCGGTGGGGCTGGGCTGGATGTTCGGCTCGATGTCCGGCTCGCGGGGGTCGACGCCTGGCGGGGCACCAGGATCCGGGCCGACGGGATCGGGGCCGAGAGGATCCGGGCGGACAGGAATCAGGGGACCGGGATCCGGACCGAGAGGATCCGGGCCTACGGGATCGGGGCCCACGGGATCGGGGGCACCGGGATCGGGGACGACAGGATCAGGGCCGACAGGATCGGGGTCGACGGGAATCGGTCCGGGCTCCTGCGGAATCGTGGTCATGCCACACTCCTCTCTCACTGTGCTCGATGTGTGTCTCGGCTCGACGTGTGCCTCTCGCTGTGCTCGATGTGCGCCGGTTGACGGTGTGCTGTGACGGGGCTGGTCGACCTGCGCCGGCTGGTCTCCCGGTACCCGAGCCCCGCAATGTCACACCGGCCGCCCGAGCGCAACCACGACGCCGCGTCCCGGCACGGCGCGGCGTTCGGCCGCCTCGAGTCCGGCGCGTCTCAGCACCTCGCGCAGTCCGTCGACCTGGCTGTCGGCGCCGAGCTGCAGCAGGGCGATCCCTCCGGTCGCCAGGTGCCGGCCGATCAGGTGGACGCACCCGCGCGCCAGGTCCAGGCCGTCGACGCCGCCGTCGATCGCCGACTCCGGGTCCTCGGGGTAGGCCGGAACCAGGTCGCTCGGGACCCACGGCGGGTCGGCGAGGATCAGCGGGAATCTCTCCTCGGGCGCCAGCATCTGAGTCATCGGCCCGAGCCGGATCTCCGCCTCGATCCCGTGAGCGGCCGCGTTCCGGCGAGCCCAGGCACAGGCATGAGGATCGATGTCGACGGCAACCAGCCGGCGGCGGTGGCCGTGCACGGCCAGCAGGCCGATGTGCCCGGCACCCGTGCAGAGTTCGAGGACCGGCCCGTCCTCCAATCCGGACAGCAGCGTCGAGGCCCACAACGATTGCGTCCGCGTCCACTCCCGCGGCCGGAGCACGCGATCGTCGTACCCGATCAGCAACGGCCCGAAGGGCATGCTCATGGCGCTCATGGACTGCCATGTACCCGTTCTCGGCCAGAATGCGCAGGCTGGGGCCTGACGAGCCGTGCCAAGGTGCAGGCTGCGCCAAAGATGCAGGCCAGACCAAGATGCAGGCCAGGCCAAGATGCAGGCTGGGCCAGAATGCGCAGGCCGGACTGCCCGGATGCTACCGAGCCCGGTCACCAGCCAGGCGCGCCAGTGCCAGCGCCGCCACCAGCAGGCCGAAGTCGCGCAGCGCGACGTCGTGGTAGTCACCGAGGGTGACCAGGTTGACGATGATCCCGGCCAGCCACAGCGCCACGACGTGCCCGCCGATGCGCGGCCGGACAGCCACCAGAACCCCGGCGACGATCTCGATGACGCCGACGATCATCATCGTCGTGCGTGCATCACCGGGGGCGATGTCGTTGATCCACGGCGCCAGGTAGAAGTCCCAGTCGCTGAGCAGTTGAGCGAACTTGTCCAGACCGAAGAGGATCGGTGCGACGGTGAAGACGGTGCGCAGCAAGAGGTAGGCCTCATCGGCGCCCGTCCGGGTGTGGAGGTCACTCACGCGCTGGGTCCCACGCTGGGCCCCACCCTGGGTCCCACGCTGGGCCGGATCGGTGGTGGTCATCGGATGCTTCCCTTCTGCTGGACACATGTCAGACAGACACATGTTTCTAACGGATACATTTTTATCCGATGGAACACCCTTGAGCTTCTTTCGTCAAGACCCCTATCTTTTAGAAGTGACCTCTCCCGACGACACCTGCGACGCCCAGGACATACGAAGCGTCGCCGCGCTGGCCGAGCCCGTCCGGCGACAGCTCTACGAGACAGTCGCCACTGCACCGGGGGCGATCAGTCGCGAGCAGGCGGCAGCCGCGATCGGAGTGCCGGCGCACACTGCCAAATTCCATCTGGACCGGCTGGTCGACGAGGGCCTGCTCGAGGTCGAGTACCGGCGGCTGACCGGACGCACCGGACCGGGCTCGGGCCGCCCGGCGAAGCTCTACCGACGTACGGCGCGCGAGATCGCGCTCTCGCTCCCGGCCCGTCAGTACGCCCTTCTCAGCGTGATCCTGGCGAAGGCCATCGCCCAGGCTGACGGCGAGCCGGTGCTCGAGGTCGCCGAACGCGTGGCCGAGGACGAGGGCGAGCGATGGGGGCGGGACCAGGAGCCGACCGATGCCGGCGACCTCGAGCGCGTCGCCACGGCCCTGTGCACCACGGGCTACGAGCCACGCATGACCGACGACGCCCTGGAGCTGCGCAACTGCCCGTTCCACCAGGCGGCGGTGGAGCAGACCGAGCTGGTGTGCGGACTCAACCTGGCGTTCGTGACCGGCGTGTGTCGCGGACTGGACGCCGCCAGTGCCCATCCGGACCTGAAGCCGGCCTCCGGGCGCTGCTGCGTGGTCGTCGCAGTCGAGTGACCCGCTCCCGGGAGCCGGAGGGATCGGTGAGGCGGCGATCGGCGAGGTGGCCGTCGGAGATCGTGACCAAGGCGTGACGGTCGGGCCCGACGATGCCGGCGAGGCGATCGCCTTCGTCCGAGCCGCCTGGCAGGCGATCTTGAGGTGGCAACCCCAACCGATCCGATCCCGGCACTCGCCGTCCTCACGTGCGTCGACAGAAGCGGACGTCACCGTTGGGTAGCCGATCGTGGCGGAAGCCGCGGTCATGGGCTCGGCGGTGGTGGAACCAGCAGAGCAGGACTCCGTTGTCGAGGTCGGTTCCGCCCCCTCGAGACCAGGGATCGTGATGGTGCGCCTCGCACCAGGCAGCCGGCACCGTGCAGCCCTCCACCCGACAGCGCTGGTCGCGCAGCCGCAGGGCGCGGCGCTGGGCAGGCGTGAAGAGTCGCGAGCCGCGGCCGAGGTCCAGGACCTCACTCTCGGAGCCGAGGACGGCGGGCACGAGCTTGGCGTTGCAGGCGAGTCGACGGGCCTCGGCGGCCGAGATCGGACCGTTGCCGAGGATGCCGGCCGCAGCGAGGTCCGTCCGCAGCTCGTCCAGGCCCATGGTGATGATCACCGTGGTGGCGTCTCCCCCGTGACGCGGCAGCCGCTCGGGGTCGATCCGCTCGAGCAGCGCACACAGCGCGTGACCCTGGCGGACCGGGTGCGGGCGCCGGTCTGCTGCGATCTCGTCGCCGGAGCCATGTCGAGGCGAGGTGAAGGCATCCAGGCAGGTGGCGAGCCGATGTGCGATCGCGTCGGGCACGCGTGCCAAGACCCGAGTCGTGCCGTCGCCGTAGGGCCGCATCTCCAGCCGGGTCAGGGCGTCGGCCCGGCGCTCCTCGGCCTCCAGGAGCCGCGCTTCGTGCGCCTCGGCGATCTCAGGGGCGACGACCTCCAGAATCTTGCGGCCGAGGATGCGCAGCTGTCTCGGGGTGAACAGGTCGGCCAATTCGATCAGGTGGATCTCGGCCCGCACCGGAATGCCCTCGGGAAGGTCGCCGGGCAGGTCGTCGAGCGCCTGCGCGATCGCCATCGCCTGGTCGGCGTTGATGCTGCCGCCGGCCAGCGACGCCGCCAGATGCTCACGCCGCAGCAGAGCCTCGCCCAATCGCTGGTCGCGTCGCGCCCGGGAACGATCGTGACGTGTCTGCGCGGCGTACCAGTCGGCCGGCTCGCGAGCCGCGGCCGCATCGGCCACATCGTCCGCGACCGCCAGCACCCGGACCCGGAGAGCGGTGACCCGCGCCTCGAGACTCGCCAGGCGACGCAGGAGCGTCGCCTTGTCGGTCGCCGCGAGGTACTCCACCGGGACGTCGCCCAGCCCGCCCAGCACATCGTCCAGCGCCACAACGCCCGCCATGAGCGGGTGAACGCCAACGTGAGGCCCGTTGGTCCGTGGAGGTGTGCCGTGAGCGTCGTTCCTCACGTTGG
>CAZTHV010000141.1:2036-8445 GCA_964613165.1 uncultured Marmoricola sp. | reverse complement strand
TAGTGGAGGGGACCGCACGCACGCAGCGCAAGCGCCAGCGAGAGGCGCTCGGCGTCGGCTTTGTCAGTGCGGCCGATCACGCGTCGTACGCCGAGCGCGGCAGTCCGGTGAACGAGGCCGTCCGCCGGACCAGGTCGAAGAGCTCGTCGACCGGCCATTGATCCATCGCGGTCGCCGCGACGACCTGCTGGGCCAGCACGTCCAGCGGGTTGGCGGGGATCCGCAGCGCCTCGATGTCGCCGCCGCGCATCCGCTCCACCGCCACCGCCGTCGGCACCAGATCGCCTCTGTGCTTGGGGAACAGGACTCCTCGGGAGACCTCGCCGACCTGGTGGCCGGCACGGCCCACCCGCTGCAGCGCCGAGGCCACGCTCGGCGGGCTCTCGATCTGGATGACCAGGTCGACCGCGCCCATGTCGATGCCGAGCTCCAGGCTGCTGGTCGCGACGACGCAGGGCAGCCTGCCGCGTTTGAGGTCGTCCTCGATGACCGCCCGCTGCTCCTTGCTCACCGACCCGTGGTGCGCGCGGGCGATGGCCGCCGGCGCGCCCTGGGCCGACCCGGACTGCGCCATCGTCTCGGCGGGCGTCCGGGAGGGCGGCGGAGTCGGGTCGGCCTCGGTGCGCGACCAGGCCAGCTCGTTGAGCCGGGCGGTGAGCCGCTCGGCCAGCCGGCGGGAGTTGGCGAAGACGATGGTGGAGCGGTGCCGTCCGACCAGATCGAGGACTCGCTCCTCCACGTGCGGCCAGATCGAGCCGGGTCGGTCGGACCCGCTCCCGTCCGGTGCCGTCTCGTCGAGCGCGGTCAGATCCTCCACCGGCACCACCACCGAGAGGTCCCAGCGCTTCTCCGAGGCCGGCGCGACCACCTCGACCGGCGCGGTGCCGCCGAGGAAGCGGGCCACCTCCTCGATCGGCCGGACGGTGGCGGACAGTCCGATCCGTTGAGCCGGAAGCTCCAGCAGGGCGTCCAGCCGCTCCAGGGACAGGGCCAGGTGGGCCCCGCGCTTGCTGCCCGCGACGGCGTGGATCTCGTCCACGATCACCGTCTCGACGCCGCGCAGACTCTCCCGAGCCCGTGAGGTCAGCATCAGGAAGAGCGACTCCGGCGTGGTGATCAGGATGTCCGGCGGGCTGGTCTGCAGCCGCCGGCGGTCGGCGGCCGGGGTGTCCCCGGAGCGGGTGCCCACCGACACCTCCGGCAGGTCCACGCCGAGCCGTCCTGCGGTGTGCCGGATCCCGGCCAGCGGCGCGCGCAGGTTGCGCTCCACGTCGACGGCCAGCGCCTTGAGCGGCGACACGTAGAGCACCCGGCAGCGCCGGCTACGGTCGGCCGGCCGCGGCGTCGTGGTCAGCCGGTCCAGCGACCACAGGAAGGCCGACAGCGTCTTGCCGGACCCGGTCGGCGCCACCACCAGGGTGTGTCTGCCGTCGGCGATCGACGCCCAAGCGCCCGCCTGCGCGGGGGTGGGCGCGGCGAACGCCGCGGTGAACCACTCCCGCGTCGGCACACTGAACCGCTCCAGCGGCTGCCCGGCTTCCACGGCTCCATCCTGACCCATGGCACCGACAGCGGGCTGTGCCGCCGGACGTCATACGAACAGTGACTCGGGTGACCCCTGGGGACCAATTCGCATGACGTCCCGCAGCCGAGCGGTCAGTCCTCGACCGTCTCGCCGGCGACGGTCGAGGACGCGCCGCCGGAGCCGGTGGATGCGGACCTCCCGACGTACCTCTGCAGGATGCTCTCCAGATCCACGCCCGTGGTGTTCTTCAGCAGCTCCATCGTCTCGACGATGTTGCTCGTCACCTGCTTCGGCAGCTGGCCCGCGCCGTCGGTGGAGACGACGGTGAGCTTGTCGATGCTGGCCATCGGCGCGGCCACCTCGGCAGCGACCTTCGGCAGGATCTCCACCAGCATCTGCAGCACCGCCGCGTCGTTGTACTGCGCGAACGCCTCGGCCCGCTTGGTCATCGCCTCGGCCTCGGCCTCGCCGCGTGCCAGGATCGCGGCTGCCTCGGCCTCACCCTCGGCCCGGACCGCGTCCGCCTCGGCGATACGGCGGGCCTTCTCCGCCTCACCACGCTTGGCGCCCTCGATCGCCTCGGCCTCGGCCAGTGCCGCACGCCGGGACTTCTCGCCGACACCGGTGAGCCGGTCCCGCTCCGCGTCCGCCTCCGCCCTGGCGATCGCGGCGAGCTTGGCCGCGTCGGCGTCGAAGACCTGGGAGTTGCGGCGACCCTCGGCCTCGGTCTCCACCTTGTAGCGCTCCGCGTCGGCCGGCTTGCGGACCTCGGTGTCGAGCTGACGCTCCTTCAGCGCCGCCTGCCGGACCGCGACCTTCTCCTGCTCGGCGAGGATCGCCTGGTCCCGGTCGGCCTGGGCCAGGGGACCGGCGGCCGCGGCCTGCGCCACCGCGGCGTCGGTCTCGGCCTTGATCTCGGCCTCCTTCAGCGCCAGCTGACGCTGGGCGACGGCTATCTCCTGCTCGGCGGCGAGCCTGGCCTGCTCGGCCGCCTGCCGTGCCTCGGCCTCGGCGATGGCGGCGATCTGGCCGACCTTGGCGGCCTCGGGGCGCCCGAGATCGGCCAGGTAGGAGCCGTCGTCGGTGATGTCCTGGATCTGGAAGGTGTCCAGCACCAGGCCCTGGCCGGTGAGTGAGGTCTCCGACTCGTCGGCCACCCGCTGGGCGAAGGTCGCCCGGTCCCGGATGATCTGCTCCACCGACAGCGAGCCCACGATCGAGCGCAGCGAGCCGGCGAGCGTCTCCTGGGTGAAGGTCTCGACCTCGGTCTGCTGGGAGAGGAACCGCTGAGCGGCCGCCCGGATCGAGTCCTCGTTGCCGCCGACCTTGACGATGGCCACGCCCTCGACGTTGAGCTTGACCCCCTGACCGGAGACTGCACCCCGGATCTGCACCATGATCCGCCGGGAGGAGAGGTCGAGCACATGGGCCTTCTGCACGAACGGGATGACGAAGACTCCGCCGCCCATGACCACCTTCTGACCGGACAGATCGGTGGAGATCTCCCCGGTCTCGGGGTTCTTGACGGCCTTGCCCTTGCGGCCGGTGACGATGAACGCCTCGTTGGGGCCGGCGACCTTGTAGCGGGAGGTGATCAGCGCGCCGAGGAGCACCAGCAGAGCGATGATGCCGACGACCGAGAGGAGAACGGGATCGAGGGAGTCCATGAGGGCCTTCCAGTACGAGAGGAGCGTGCGGGTCGCTGGTGCGGGTCAGCCGCGTGGCTGGACCAGTACCGAGGTCGGTGAGAGCACCGCGGTGATGGTGACCGGGGTGCCGGCAGCCAGGCTGTTGGCGGCGCGTGCGTTCAATTTGGTGATGTGACCCGAGGCCACGATCGAGACCTCGCCGAAGCCGTCTTCGGGGATCGCGCTCACCACGGTCGCGTCCCGCCCAGCGAGATCGCCGGTGCGGACGTTGGACTCGTCGCCGCCCTTCTTCAACTGCAGTGAGACCCATCCGACGGCGGTGCCGATGACCAGCCCGGCCACGAGCCCGGTCACGATCGCGACGGTGACGCTGTCGGAGCTGTCCAGGGCGATGGCTCCGCTGAAGCCGAACGCTCCCAGGAAGCCGGCCAGCGCCGCTCCGGAGAACAGGTCGCCGCCGAAGTCGAACAGCCCGTCGAGCAGATCGCCGAGAACCAGTGAGACGACCAGCAGCGCGAGGCCGACGGCGCCGATGATCAAGAACGTGAGCACGTGATCCCCCTACGTAGGGCCGGGTTGCACGTTCGATCGTAGTCGTAGCCGGCGTGCTCCGGCGCGTCGTACGCCGGGACTGGTGCCCGTGGGCGTGGAGTCGATGATCCCGGACCGGCTGCTGTTGAGCCGACGCGGTGTCGCGGTGGGTTGCCGGGACTTTCTAGGATTCCGCACGTGAGCATCGACCAGCGCGTCCCCGTACGTCGCAACAAGGCCCTGACCAGCTTCGTCGGCTCGACCATCTTCTTGAGCCGCTGGCTCCAGGCGCCGCTCTATCTGGGACTGATCATCGCCCAGGCGGTCTACGTGGTGCTGTTCTGGAAGGAGCTCATCCACCTCGTCGCCGACTTCGGCCACTTCACCGAGGAGGACATCATGCTCCTCGTCCTCGGGCTGGTCGACGTGGTGATGATCGCCAACCTGCTGATCATGGTGATCATCGGCGGCTACGAGACCTTCGTCTCCCGGATCGACATGCGCGGCCACCCGGACGAGCCGGAGTGGCTCTCGCACGTCAACCCCAACGTGCTCAAGGTGAAGCTGGCGATGTCGATCATCGGCATCTCCTCGATCCACCTGCTCAAGACCTTCATCGAGGCGCGCAGCATCGAGCCGGAGGTGATGATGTGGCAGACGATCATCCACATGGCCTTCATCCTCTCCGCGATCGGCCTGGCGATGATCGACAAGATGGGATCCGGCGGGATCTCGCCGGCGCCGGAGCACTGAGGCGGCGCTGCGTGAGCATCGAGCCGGACACGAAGGACTGGACGTGGGTGCTGGAGCGCGCCTGTCCCGACTGCGGCTTCGACCCGGCCGCGGTCGAGCCCGGGCGGTTGGCCGAGCTGATCCACGACAACACCCGGTCCTGGTACGACGTCCTGGACGGTCCCGGCGCCGCGACCCGGCCTGAGCCGGCGGTCTGGTCGCGGCTGGAGTACGCCTGCCACGTCCGTGACGTCCACCGGCTCTTCGCGGAGCGGCTCCGGCTGATGCTGAGCCAGGACGATCCCGCCTTCGCCGACTGGGACCAGGACGAGACCGCCGTACGAGAGCGGTACGCCGAGCAGGACCCGGCGACGGTCTCCGTGGAGCTGGTCGAGGCCGCCGCCGACGTCGCGGCGGTCTACGCCCAGGTGAGTGGCGGCCAATGGCAGCGCACCGGCCGGCGCGGCAACGGCTCCGTCTTCACCGTCGCCTCGCTCGGCGCCTACCACCTGCATGACATCGTCCACCATGTGTGGGATGTCGAGCGGATGCCGCGGCCGGAGTCCGGATGAGGCACACCGAGTTCTGGGCGCGCATGGAGAGCGCGCTCGGAGAGACCTATGCGCAGAGCTGGGCCAGCCACCAGGTCCTCGCCGAGCTGGGTGGGCGCACGGTCGACGAGGCGCTGGCGGCGGGGGAGGAGCCCAAGGCGGTCTGGCGGGCCGTGTGGGCTGCCCTGGAGCTGCCGGCGCGCGACCGGTGAGCGGGACCCGGCCGGCGCCCTGGCGACCGCCTGGCTACTGCGCCGCGCCGCGGGTCGTCGCGGCCGTGTGGTTCTCGCTAGGGGACTGATCGGACGAGGTGACCTTCTCCTTCACCGCGTGTGCGGCCTGCCCAGCCTTCTCCTGGGCCGCGTGCGCGGCCTGCCCGGCCTTCTCCTGCGCCAGGTGCTGTGCCTGCTCGGCCTTCTCCCGTACCCGCGGGTCGTGCCACACCCGTCTCGCCATGCCGGCGATCTCGTCGTACCGGGTGCGGCCCGCGCGTGCTCCCAGCACGTAGCCGACTCCGAACCCGATGAGGAATGACAGCTTCCTGACCATTGGCCCCTCCCGAACACTCGGCCCGCGTCCGGCCACCGCTCGGCTGCGGTGCTCGACGACGCGAGGATCTGATGGTGAAGTGCCCCGGCACGCGCGACCGCATGCGCGGCCCCTTCGGCGGCTGTCTCGGTCGGCCGGCGTCCACCACGCCGCGAAGGCTGAGCGGAAGCCTCAGCCCGCCGGCCAAGCGGGCCCGCGCCGGCGTGTAAGCCCACACGGGGGCGGGTAGGGGGTCTGGGAACCCTCATCTCCGATCTCGGGAGGCGTCATGTCCCTGCCTGCACGCCGTACTGGCCTGGCCCTGGTGGCCGCGGCCACCCTGGCCGTCTCGACCCTGGCCGCCGCGCCGTCGAACGCCCGGTCGTCCGGACAGCACCCGGGCCACAGTCACTCGGCTGGCCCGGCCGGACAGAGTCATGCCCACCACTCGAAGCCCAAGGCGAAGCACAAGCCCAAGGCGAAGCACCAGCACAAGGCGAAGCACCAGCACAAGAACCGCACCACGAAGGTGCAGATCCTGTCCTTCAACGACTTCCACGGCAACCTCGAGCCGCCGTCGGGCTCCTCGGGCCGGATCACCGTGGACCACCGGCTCGACCCCGCCACCGGCACGCCGGTCGACGTCACCCAGGACGTCGGGGGAGTCGAGTACCTCGCCACCCATCTCGCCCAGGCCCGCAAGGGGCACCGCCACAGCCTCACCGTCGCCGCCGGCGACCTGATCGGCGCCTCGCCGCTGCTCTCGGCCGCGTTCCACGACGAGCCGACCATCGAGGCGATGAACGCGCTCCACCTCGACGCGAGCGCGGTCGGCAACCACGAGTTCGACGAGGGCTACCGCGAGCTGCAGCGGATGCAGCGTGGCGGGTGCA
>CAZTHV010000141.1:0-2026 GCA_964613165.1 uncultured Marmoricola sp. | reverse complement strand
CGGCGAGAACAATCAGGACTCCTGCCCGGCCGGCAGGTTCAAGGGCGCGCGGTTCGACTACCTGGCGGCCAACGTGAAGTACGCCGGCAGCGACCGGACCATCCTCCCGGCGTACACCATCAAGAAGGTCGGCAAGGCCAGGATCGGGTTCATCGGCATGACGCTGGAGGACACCCCCTCGATCGTCACCGCCAGCGGTGTGGCCGGCCTGGACTTCACCGACGAGGTGAGGACCGCCAACGCGCTGGTGCCGGTGCTGAAGCGCAAGGGCGTCAACGCGATCGTCGTGCTGATCCACCAGGGCGGCACGCCGGCGCCGCAGCAGTGGACCGACCCGAACGGCACGTCCTGGACGGTCAACCCGGACTACGACTACGCCTGCAGCAAGGGCGGCTCGCTGATCGCGGCCAGCTCGCCGATCCTGCCGATCGCGTCGAAGCTGTCGCCGGCCATCGACCTGGTGATCTCCGGGCACACCCACCAGCCGTACGTCTGCGACGTCAAGGACCCCGCCGGGCACAGCCGGCTGCTGACCTCGGCCTCGTCCTTCGGCCGGCTCTTCACCGACACGACGCTCACCTACGACCTGCGCACCCGCGACATCGTGCGGACCTCGGTCAAGGGCGCCAACCTGCCGGTGACCCGTGACGTCGCCAAGGCGCCGGCGCAGACCGCGCTGATCGCCAGGTACAAGGAGCTGGTCCGGCCGATCGCCAGCAAGGTGATCGGGCAGATCACCACCGACGTCGTGCGTATGCCGAACCCCGCGGGCGAGTCGCCGCTGGGCAACCTGATCGCCGATGCCCAGCTCGCCGATCCGTCGGTGGTGACCGACGGGCAGGTGCCCGTGGTCGCGTTCATGAACCCCGGCGGCATCCGGGCCGACCTCAGCTATGCCAGCTCGCCGTACGGAGAGGCGCCCGGTGACGTCACCTTCGAGGAGGCCTTCACCGTCCAGCCGTTCAACAACTATCTGGTGTCGATGACCTTGACCGGGCAGCAGATCTACGACCTGCTGGCCCAGCAGGTGACCGGGCCCAATGCCGGGGCGCCCAAGGTGCTGCAGGTCTCCCAGGGATTCCACTACGTCCTGGGTCCGGGCGGCGCGGTCGACGGCTCGGTGACGCTGGACGGCACGCCGGTCGACAAGGCGGCAAGCTACCGGATCGTCACCAACAACTTCCTCGCGGACGGTGGCGACGGCTTCCCGGCGTTCACGTTGGGCACCGGGCGCTACTTTGGAGGCCTGGACATCGATGCGTTCGCCAGCTACCTCACGGCGGTCTCGCCCTACACTCCGGGAGCGCTGGACCGCATCGGCTCCTGACCCCCAATCGCGGCGCCGGCACCTCGTCCCCTCCCCCCAGGCGGTGTCGGCGCCGTCTGGGGCTTCCGCCACGTTCGGCACGGCCGGGCAGTCTCACGACGGCCAGGTCCACGCGATGTTCGGCAATGCCGGGTTCCGCGGGCGCTCCTGCCGGGGGCGCTCAGAGAAGTACCGGCGACACGCCAGGCTCGCGTGGTTGGATCGAACACATGTTCGTACTACCGTGAAGCACGCACAGGCAGGGGTCGGCCACAGTTCTCCACAGATCGCGCGCAGCGTGGAGCGAAGTGTCGGGGGTCGCCCCTAGCGTCGGGAACGACCACCGGAGCCGACCAGGCGCTGACCAAGCGCTGGGCCACGAGACGACAGGACGAGGACATGGCCGGAGCAGACCGCGACAAGGCGCTGAGCGTAGCGCTCGCCAACATCGAGAAGCAGTACGGCAAGGGCTCGGTGATGCGTCTGGGCGACGAGACCCGCGCGCCGCTGGAGGTGATCCCGACCGGGGCGATCTCCCTGGACATCGCGCTCGGCCTGGGCGGTCTTCCGCGCGGCCGGGTGGTGGAGATCTACGGCCCGGAGTCCTCCGGCAAGACCACCGTGGCGCTGCACTCGGTCGCCAGCGCGCAGGCCGGGGGTGGGCTGGTCGCCTTCATCGACGCCGAGCACGCGCTCGACCCGGAGTACGCCAAGGCTCTC
>CAZTHV010000140.1:7996-8446 GCA_964613165.1 uncultured Marmoricola sp. | reverse complement strand
ATGACACGCCCGCAATCATGCATAACAACGTAGCGCCTGAAACTCACCTGCCCCGTTTCGACATCGACCTCGACTTCCACGACATGGGTTCCGTTCGAGTAAGTCGAACGCTCGGGCAAGAAATATGATGTGTTTTCGAGTCCCGGCGTCGTTCCTGCTGCCATCGCAAACCCGGTCTGACCGATCGATTTCACCGCAATCTCGCGCAGTGACGTCCCGAGGCCGGTGCTGTTTCCTCCCGCGTCCAGCACTTCGACACGGCCGTTTCGCAAGACGAGATCGTCTTCCGGCACTTCCAGCATTTCTGAAGCAATCTTCTTAACCTTGGCTGCAACTTCGGCTGCGGCGAGATGCACGGAGTTTCCACCCGTTACCGCAATGCGCGCGCCGAACGTGCCCATCCCCTGGCTGATCGTCGCGGAGTCTCCGGTCGTGACGGCCACGTCGGCA
>CAZTHV010000140.1:0-7986 GCA_964613165.1 uncultured Marmoricola sp. | reverse complement strand
TGGGCGAGTGTGGTCTTGTGCGATTGCCCTTGCGTCGAAGCACCGAGATATACGGAGATTTTGCCATTGCTCGCGACGCGGACCGTGGCTCCTTCGTAAGGACCAAGGCCGGTGGCCTCGACCGCATTGGAAATCCCTATGCCGAGATAGCGGCCCTGCTTGCGCGCCTCGGTCTGACGCTTTTTGAATTCTTCGTATCCGGCGATTTCCAACGCCTTGTTCTGACACGCCGGATAGTCGCCACTGTCATAAATGACCGGCCGGCCATCACGAAAGGTTATGCCGACATTGTAAGGCATCTGATCGGGTCGGATCATGTTGCGGAGCCGCACTTCGGTCGGATCCAGTCCGCGCTCCTGCGCGACCAGATCCATCATCCGCTCCATGACCACGACGCCTTGCGGACGCCCCGCGCCGCGAACCGGCGTAGTTGAGATTTTGTTCGTCAGCGCAACGAGAATCTCGACTTTGTAATTCGGGATAACGTACGGCCCAGGCACTGTCGCCGCGGAAATCCACGGCAGCACAACGCCCCAAGGAATGTAGGCTCCGGCATCATGCACAAGCCTGCCCCGTAGTCCCAGGATTTTTGCGTCGGCATCGACAGCAATTTCCATGTCCCAGATCTGATCGCGCTCCTGGTTCGTCGCGACAAAATTCTCCCGGCGATCCTCAATCCACTTCACCGGCCGCTTCAGCTTCACTGATGCGGCGCAGACCGCGAGATATTCGTGGTACACGGGCCCCTTTGGTCCGAATCCACCGCCGATATCAGGTGCGACGACGCGCACCTGATTGTCATTGCACGAGAGCAGACCGATCAGCGCGCGCTGCAGCCGGTGTGGCGCTTGCGTCGCCACATAAGCGGTCAGCATTTCCGCAGCTTCGCTCCAGTCCGCGACTAGGCCGCGGCATTCCATGAAAAACGCGCCGCCACGGTGTTGAACGATACGTCGCGCGTAGACACTGGCAGCGTTGCGAAACGCGCTCTCCACGTCGCCGGCTTGCAGCGTCATACGCGCGGGCACGTTCGATTTTCCGGTCGAGTGAACGAGCGGCGTCCCCGGATCAAGCGATTTCATACAATCCGAAACCGCGGGTAGCGGCGTGTAATCGGCGTTCACCAGCGCAACGGCATCTTCGGCAAGATAACGATTGTCAGCTACGACGATCGCTATCGCCTCGCCGGCATAGAACACCTCGTCCTTCGCGAGGACGTACGGCATCAGGTTTTCCTGGATCGATGGATTTGGCTGCAACATTTCCATCGGCTCACACATGCCTTCAGGAAGGTCTGCATAAGTGAGCACCGCATGAACGCCGGGCGCAGCCAGCGCCGCCGTTACGTCAATTTTATTGATGAGTGCGTGCGGAAATGGACTGCGAACAAATGCCGCCTCTAACATGCCGGGAAGATGGATGTCATCGACATAGCGGCCAGCGCCACGCAGAAACGCCGGGTCCTCCTTACGCTTGACGTTCGCGCCGAACCACTTCGCTCCGGTATTTTGCATACTCAGCGTTCCCCGGGTTGCCCGCGGAGTATCTGCGCCGCCTGTAGCGCCGCAGCGACGATTCCGCGATAGCCCGTACAACGGCAGATATTTCCGGATAGCACGTCGCAAATCTGTTCCTCGTTGGTGTCGGGGTTGTTCCGCAGATGCTCGGTCAGCGTCATCAGAACGCCGGGCGTGCAAAACCCGCATTGCAAACCATGGTTTTCCCAGAACGCCATTTGCAGCGGATTCAATTCATTTTCGCTGGGCGCCAGACTTTCGACGGTCTCAACCGATTTTCCGTTTGCCTGCACCGCAAGCATTAGACACCCGCGCGCGCTCACGCCGTCGATCAGAATGGTGCATGCACCGCAAACGCCATGCTCGCAGCCGACATGCGTTCCCGTCAGCAGCAATTCATGGCGAAGGAAGTCTACCAGCGTAATTCTGGTTTCAACTTCGCGCGTATGTTCGACTCCATTAACGCGCAAACAAATTTTGCGAGTGTCAGCCATGCGCCTTCCGTTCTTTTGCCTTGCTTGTCGCTTCGTCGAGTGCTCGGCGTGTCAACACCTCCGCAAGTGTCAGTCGATAGTCCGCCGTGACATAAGCGTCGTTCAAAGGATCGTCGAATTCGAGCAAGGCAGCGGCGCCGCTGAATACCTCTGCGCGCGGCGTCTTACCGGCTAGGTAGTGTTCCGCCGCGGTCGCGCGCACGGGATTGGGCGTAACGCCGGCAATCGAGATCGCGGCACGCTCGATACTTCCCGTGCGATCGAGTTCGACGAGAACGGCCGCGGCGGCTACAGCGAAGTCGCCTCTCCTTCGCGCTATCTCATGGAAAGCATAGCCGTGATCGCTTCTCCAGGGCCGGAGCGTCACTTTCGTTACGATCTCGTCGTCGGCGAGAGTGTGTGTCATGAAGCCCGCGCAAAATTCGTCCAGCGAAAGATCGCGATGCCCGCGTTTGCTTTGCGCGCGTATAACCGCGCCGTCATGAACGGAAATGCAATTGACCAGTTCGGCCGACGGGTCGAGATGACAGAGCGAGCCGCCGATCGTCCCGCGGTTTCTGGTCTGGCGATGGCCTACATGCCGAAGCGCGACCTGTAATATCGGGCAATGTCGGCCGATCTCATCCGAAAATTCGATCTCACGCTGACGCGTCATTGCGCCGATGTGCAGCAAATTTCCGCTGACCGAGATTCCGGCGAGCTCGCCGACATTATTTAGGTCGATCAAATGATCCGGCTGAAGAAAGCGGAAATTCATCATCGGCATCAGCGATTGACCGCCCGCGAGAACGCGCGCGCCCTGTAAGCCGCCGATGAGTTCCAACGCATCGGCCAGGGCTCCTGGATCGTGGTATTGGAACGGCGCAGGTTTCATGACTTCACCCGCGTTCCCGTGCGCCGCCGTTCAGAGCGGCCGCCCTCCGGCAAATAGCCAAGCAGCAACGACAATTTTTGCGCCTGAACGCGAACTTCCTCGCGCGCTTTCTTAATCACGTTTTCGGAACAGCGTGCCGCCGGCATCGTGAGGCCGACCGACGCCACCACCCGGCCGGCACCCGCGAGTTCGTGACGGCGCTGCAGCTGGACACCAAGCTCGACGGCATTCCCGCCGACGTGCTGGCCGGCGCGCTGACCCAGGCCCGGGAGGCGCGGCTGACCATCCTGGACGTGATGGCCGAGGCGATCACCGAGCCGGCCGAGATGTCGCTGCACGCGCCGCGGATCATCAGCGTCAAGGTCCCGGTCGACAAGATCGGCGAGGTCATCGGCCCCAAGGGCAAGGTGATCAACCAGATCCAGGACGACACCGGCGCGTCGCTGTCCATCGAGGACGACGGCACCGTCTACATCGGGGCCACCAACGGCGAGGCGGCGGAGGCGGCGCGCAACGCTGTGAACGCCATCGCCAACCCGACGATGCCCGAGATCGGCGAGCGCTACCTCGGCACCGTGGTCAAGACGACCAACTTCGGCGCCTTCGTCTCGCTGCTGCCCGGCAAGGACGGCCTGCTGCACATCAGCAAGCTGCGCGCCCTGGCGGGTGGCAAGCGGGTGGACAACGTCGAGGACGTCGTCTCGGTGGGCCAGAAGATCCAGGTCGAGATCGGCGAGATCGACGACCGCGGCAAGCTGTCGCTGGTTCCGGTCGTGGAGGAGTCCGCGGACAGCGACTCCTCGGAGTCCGCTGACGCGTGACGCTCGCGGCCGAGCAGCGGCCCGGCACGACCCGCACCCTCATCGAGGGGGTCCGCAGGACCGTCCTCCGAGGAGGGCTGCGGGTCGTGACCGAGCACGTCCCCGGTGTCCGCTCGGCGGCGATCGGGGTCTTCGTCGGCGTCGGCTCGCGTGAGGAGTCGCCGGCGCTCAACGGCGCCTCCCACTTCCTGGAGCACCTGCTCTTCAAGGGCACGCCGACCCGGTCGGCGATGGACATCTCCTCCGCGCTGGACGAGGTCGGCGGTGAGTTCAACGCCTACACGGCTCGGGAGTACACCTGCTACCACGCCCGGGTGCTCGACGACGACCTGCCGATGGCCGTCGACGTGCTCGGCGACATGCTCACCTCCTCGCTGATCACCGCCGAGGACGTGGAGGCGGAGCGCGAGGTGATCCTCGACGAGATCGCCATGCACGACGACGACCCCGACGATCTGGTTCACAACCTGTTCGCCGCCACGGCCTGGGCCGGCACGCCGCTGGCGCGGCCGATCGCCGGTACGGCGGAGTCGATCCGCGCGCTGACCCGCAGGCAGATCGACCGCTACTACCGCTCGCGCTACACGGCGCCCGCGATGACCGTGGCGGTGGCGGGCAACGTGCAGCACCGCGACGTGGTGGCCCGCGTGCGCAAGGCCTTCTCCCGCGGGGACTTCCTCGCCGACACCGAGGCGACCGCGCTGCCCCCGAAACTGGCGCCCCGCGCCCGGACCACGAAGCCGGGGGAGGCGCGCGGCGACCGCGACTTCGAGCAGGTCAACATGGTGCTCGGCCGGCGCGGCCTGACCCGCAGCGACAACCGCCGCTATGCGCTCGGCGTGCTCAACGCCGCGTTCGGCGGCGGGTCGTCCTCGCGGCTGTTCCAGGAGGTGCGCGAGCGCCGCGGCCTGGCGTACTCGGTCTACTCCTTCGCCAGCAGCTACTCCGACGCCGGCATGGTCGGCGTCGCGGCGGGCTCCCTGCCGAGCAAGGCCGACGACCTGCTGGAGGTCGTCCGCGACGAGCTCGAGAGGGTCGCCGCCACCGGCCTGACCCAGGACGAGATCGACCGTGGCCGGGGCCAGATGCGCGGCGGCCTGGTGCTCTCCCTGGAGGACACCGGCTCGCGGATGACCCGGCTCGGCGAGGTCGAGCTCTTCCAGGAGCGGCTGCTCGGCCTCGACGAGGTCCTCGGCCGGCTGGAGGCCGTCACTCGCGACGAGGTGCACGCCCTGGCCGCCGACCTGTTCACCGGCCGGGAGACCTTGGCGGTCGTCGGCCCTTAGGACACGGGTCGTCTTGCCGCTTCGTCGATGAGGTACGTCGGCGACACCTCGAGCGCGAACGCCAGCTTGAACACGGTGTCGAGCCGGGCGTTGCCGGGTCCGGGCCGGCCCGACGCGTCGCGACGGTTGTTGCGCGAGTGCTCGATGTTCTGGATCTGATTGCGGCTGATCCCGGCCAGGTGAGCCAGCTGCTCCTGGGTCATTCCCTGCTCCTCCCGGAGCGTGCGCACCTTGGCGCCCATGGAGACGGCGGCCCGAGCTGCAGCTCGGCTCGCGTCATCCCCAGGCACGCGCTCCACATTGGCCGCGAGTCCGCCCGGAGTCCGCACAACGGATTGGGTAATCCCGTGAGCGTTTCGGTTTGGTGCGATGGGGAAGCATTGACTGCTGACAGCACGTCAATAACCCAATAGATTGGGTCCCGTCCTAATCCCATACATGTATGGAGGGAGGCGCTCATGCCGGCGCTGGGGTACCGCAGCTACTTCACGGTCGAGGACGGCCGGGACCGCGTGGTCCGGGAGTCGCTCTCCCAACTGGACGCCTGGCTGGCGGACCAGGGGCTCGATCCGAGCGGGCTTGCCTCCGGGAGCGCGGCCGCGCTGGGGGAGGGCGTCACCGGGCTGCTCCTCCGGCTGCCGCGCTGGGACGGCTCGACGACGGTGCGGGTCCGGCTGGTGGAGAGCCGGCCGACCGGCGCGTGGACGACCGAGCTCACGGTCCATGTGCCCGGTCTGGAGAGATGGCCCGCCAGCGTGCTCGTCGACGTCCACGCCCCTGACGCGGGCGCCGCCTGGAGCACCGAGACGCCGGACCTGGTCAATCGTCTGCTGGGCGTGCTGGATGCCCGGGACGCCTCCGCCGTCCTGCTGGACCGGCCGGTCCGGGTGGTCGGCGTCGAGCAGGCCGAGCGGCTCGCCGAGGTCGTCTGCGACGCCGATCGCCGGGGCCTGCTCTTCGTGGCCGGCAGCAGCAAGCGGCTGCCGGACATGCGGTGGTACGACTACGTGCGGGCGCTGGTCCGGCGTACTCACGGCCTGGCGGCCAGCTACTTCATGGACCCGATCGCGACCCGGGCGCTGGAGGAGATCCTCGGCGCCACGCACGCGGTCCAGCCGGGCGCGCTGCGGGCCTACCGGCCCGAGGCCGACCCCGCCAGCGACCTCGACGCGCTGCGGCACCGGGTGCTGAGCACCGAGCAGATCCTGCGCTCCGACCTCGGCATGCTCGAGCGGTCTCTGGCCCTGGCCGCGCGCGACCAGGCGCTGGGCAGCGAGCTGCCCTCGGTCATGGGGCAGGTGGACACCAGGCTGCGCCGGCACTCCGACGACTCCCTGCTGGCCACCCTCACCCGGGTCGCCGACGTGGCGCCGGCCGACCCGGTCGTGCCCGAGTTCGCGCTGGTGCCCGAGCCGGCCGGAGGGCCGGACATCGGGGCGATGGTCCGCCGGGTCCTCGGGCTGACCGCGCAGCCCAGCGAGGAGGCGCTCGGTGAGATCGAGCGGCTGGCGCTGCTGGGGCTGCAGGCCACGGCCTCCGAGGCCGAGGTCCGGCGCCAGCTGGAGGAGCGGCAGGCCCGCATCGAGCAGCTCGGTGCCGAGCTGCGGCGCACGGCCAAGCGGCTGGAGGACGAGCAGCTGGAGCACTACGACACCTTCGAGCAGGTCCAGCGGCTCGAGCAGATGCTGGCCGCCGGGCTGGTCCCGGCGGCGGTGCCCGCCCAGGCCGAGGCGACGGTCGCGGCGGGGCAGCCGGTGTGGTGGATCCCCGGTGCCCCGGCGGCGCAGGACGACGCCGACCAGCCGCCGCGCAGCTTCGCCGAGCTGATCGACCGGATCGAGAGGCTGCCGGGCGTGGAGTTCACCGGTGATGTCGGCACCGCGGTCGACCTCGGTGACTGCGACCCGCTCGGCCTGTGGGCGATCAAGACGTGGCGGATCGTCTGCGCGCTCAGCGACTACGCGCGTGAGTCCGCGGCGGGGCGGTGTCCGACCGGCGTCGACGGCTACCTGCGTCAGCTGCCCGACGGCTGCCGTGGCTATTCGGCCAACAAGCACGCCGCGACCGAGAGCGTCACCACGCAGTCGATCCCGAGGCTGCGCCGCGCCCGTCTCTTCCCGGTGCCGGCGGCGGTCGACCAGCGTGAGCAGGCGATGATGTACGCCCACTTCAGGATCGCCCAGTCAGGCCTGCTGAGTCCGAGGCTGCACTACCTGGACGACACCGCGCGCACCGGCAAGGTCTATGTCGGCTACATCGGCCCGCATCTGCCGACCAAGCAGACGAACTGACCCTCTCTTCGGAGGCCTGGGGGATCGAGCACGTCCCTCGACGACCGCGCGTCACCTGTCCGCGGAAACCCCTAGAGTGAGCCGGGTGACGTTGAGAGTGGGCGTGCTGGGCGCGCTGGGCAAGGTAGGGCGCGAGGTCTGCGAGGCCGTGGCGGCGGCGGACGACCTGGAGCTGGTGGCCGAGATCGACCAGCTCGACGACCTCCAGATCCTCGTCGACACCCGGGCACAGGCGGTGGTCGACTTCACCACGCCGCACGTGGTGATGGACAACCTGCGCTTCTGCGTCGAGCACCGCATCCATGCCGTCGTCGGCACCACCGGCTTCGACGAGGAGCGGCTGGGCCAGGTCGCGACCTGGCTGGAGGCAAGCCCGGGCACCGGTGTGCTGGTCGCGCCGAACTTCTCGGTCGGGGCGATCCTGATGATGCGCTTCGCCGAGCAGGCCGCCCGCTACTTCGAGTCGGTGGAGATCGTCGAGCTGCACCACCCGACCAAGGCCGATGCCCCCAGCGGCACCGCGCGCCGCACCGCCGAGCTGATCGCCGCCGCCCGCCGCGAGGCCGGCCTGGCGCCTCCGCCGGACGCGACCTCGACCGCGCTGGAGGGCGCCCGCGGCGCGGACGTCGAGGGCATCCGGGTCCACGGCCTGCGGATCCGCGGGCTGGTCGCCCACCAGGAGGTCATCCTCGGTGGGCCGGGG
>CAZTHV010000139.1:0-8452 GCA_964613165.1 uncultured Marmoricola sp. | reverse complement strand
GTACGTGGGCAGCAGGTCGACCCGCCACTGCGGGCGCCAGTCGTCGTCCCAGCAGCAGGCCAGATGGGTCGGGCGGTGGTCGCCGACCAGGCGGGCGATGAAGTCCAGCAGCCCGCGCACCGCGTTGACCGGGGTGCCATCGGGCGCGCGCACCGAGTCCGGCACGCCGAAGAACGCCCGGAAGTAGAGACTGGCGGTGTCCAGCAGCATCAGCCGGGGCGTGCTCGTCATGGCTGCAGTCTGGCATCCCACGGAGCGGCCGATGCTCTACGCTCCGCAAGGTGGAGAAGATCGACCGGCAGATCCTGGCCCTGCTCAGCGCCGACGGCCGGACGTCCTACACCGACCTCGGCAAGGCGACCGGACTCTCGACGTCCGCGGTCCACCAGCGGGTCAAGCGGCTGGAGGAGCGTGGCCTGATCACCGGGTACGCCGCCCGTCTCGATCATGCCAAGTCCGGACGGCCGCTGGCGGCGTTCGTGTCGATCACACCGCTGGACCCCTCGGCCCCGGACGACTATCCCGAGCGGCTGGCCGGCATCCCGGAGATCGAGAGCTGCTGGTCGGTCGCGGGGGAGGAGTCCTACATCCTGCAGGTGCGGGTGCCGGCTCCGGCCGACCTGGAGGATCTACTGGGACGCATCCGCGGGGCGGCGCAGGTCTCCACGCGGACCACGATCGTGCTGTCCACCTACTTCGAGGGCCGCCCGCTCGACCCGCGCTGAGCCACGCGGTGCCGGATCACAACCGTGCCGTGCTCGCCCACCAGTCCCGACCCGCCTCCGGCAGCGTGTGGATCGGGTCGTAGTACTCGTAGAGCCGCTCCAGCGCGTCGGGATCGTCGCCCTCCAGCGAGGTGCGGTAGTTCTTGGTCCAGTAGGAGATCCCGCGCTCGGTGTCGTAGGAGGCCACCTGGTGGACCCAGCGCTTCCCGACGTACGGCACGTCGCAGACCAGGCGCGGGGTGGCGAAGCCGGGCAGGTAGCCCATGATCTGGTGCTGCAGGCGCTGAGCCTCGGCCACGGAGATCCGCCAGTGCTCGCTGAACGGGATCATGTCGCAGAGGTAGAAGTAGTACGGCATCACCTGGGCCTCGTCGAGCAGCCGGAAGCAGAGGTCGAGCAGGGTGTGCGGGTCGGTGTTCACGCCGTCGAGCAGCACGCCCTGGTTGCGGACGTCGCGGACCCCTGCCTCGAGCATTGCCTTCGCCGCCGAGGCGACCAACGGCGTCACCGAGTTGGCGTGGTTGACGTGGGTGTGGATGGCCAGCGAGACGCCGCGGTCGCGGGCGATGCGCGAGACTCTCTCGACACCGGCGCGGACGTCGTCCTGCAGCCAGTGCTGCGGCAGGCCCATCAGCGCCTTGGTGGCCAGCCGGATGTCGCGGATGCTCTCGATCTCCAGCAGCCCGGTCAGGAACGTCTCCAGCCGGGCGATCGGCAGGTTGGCCACGTCACCGCCTGAGACGACGACATCGCGCACCTGCGGGCTGCGCCGCAGGTAGTCCAGCATCGCCTCCAGCCGGGCTCCGGGCTTCTGGGCGAAGGCGAGCTTGGTGACCTGGGCCGTGGAGTTGCCGACCAGGTCCATCCGGGTGCAGTGCCCGCAGTACTGCGGGCAGGTGGGCAGCAGCTCGGCCAGCACCTTGGTGGGGTAGCGGTGGGTCAGCCCCTCGGCCGCCCACATGTCGTGCTCGTGCAGCGAGTCGCGGCTGGCGTGCGGGTGCGAGGACCAGTCGGTACGCCGGTCGGAGAAGACCGGGATCATGTAGCGCCTGACCGGGTCGGCGTACAGCTCCTCGGTGAGCGAGCCCGGCCCGGCCGGGACGGCCATCGGCGCCATCGTGTTGACCATCTGCGGCGGCACCAGCATCGACATGGTGGCCCGCTCGGCCTGGTCGCGCTCCAGGTCGGCGAAGAAGACCTCGTCCACGAGATCGCCGAGCACGTCGCGGAGCTGACGCACGGTCTTCACGCAGTGGGCGCGCTGCCACTGGGCGCTGGCCCAGTCCTCCGCGCTGACCCCCGCCCAGCCGGGGTAGCGACGCCAGTCCGGCTCGACGAGCTCGGTACGGGCATAGCGGTACGGCTGGTCGGGCCGCGCCGACCGTACGGCCGTGGCGAGCTGGCTCATCTGGAGACCTCGCGTTCTGTTGTGCTACCTGCGCCTCATTTGCGACAGTAGGAGAAATAGTCCGGTGACACCAGCATGCAGCCGGAAATCGTCCTGTCTACACCAAATCCAGCCAGAGGAGATGCCTATGACGGCCTCGCTCGTCGCAAGCGATCCGGCGGGTCTCCACCGGGTGCTGGACCCGGACGCCGTCCTGCCCCAGGCCGCCGAGCGCCTCGACACCCGTCGGGAGATCTGGTCCGACGAGACCCGGATCCGGGTGGAGCGGCTCAACCTGGACGCCGCGTCCTTCCGCCAGCTCCGCGAGCGGTACGGATCCGGCGAGGCCGTGCGCCGGGCGGTTCTCGACATCGTCGCGTCCCGGGGCAAGCTGCAGAACCCGGTCACCGGGTCCGGCGGCATGCTGATCGGCACCGTCGAGGAGGTCGGCGCCGAGTCTCCGCTCGGTCTGGTCGCCGGCGACCGGGTGGCCTCGCTGGTCTCGCTCACGCTCACGCCACTGGTGATCACTGATGGCCTGGCCTCCTGGGACGGAGCGAGCGAGCAGGTCCCGGCCGACGGCTACGCGATTCTCTTCGCCCGCAGCATGGCGGCGCGGCTGCCGGAGACGCTTCCTGACCGACTCAGCCTGGCCGTCCTGGACGTGTGCGGCGCGCCGGCGCTCACCCGGCGCGTGGTCAGTGGCTACCAACGGCCCGTCGTCGCCGTGGTCGGCGGGGGAGGCAAGTCCGGCTCGCTCAGCCTCGCCGCCGCTCGCGAGGCCGGAGCCGGACGTCTCATCGGCGTCGTCCCGGACCAGGCCGAGCGTGCCCGTCTGACGGCGGCCGAGCTGGTCGACACCGTCGTGGTCGCGGACGCCCGCGACCCGATCGCCCTGCGCGACGCGGTGCTCTCGGCCGGGGGACCGGCCGACGTGACCGTCGTCTGCGTGGACGTCCCGGGCGGCGAGGGCGGCGCGATCCTGTCGACCCGCGACGGCGGCACGGTGATCTTCTTCTCGATGGCGACCTCCTTCGCCGCTGCGGCGCTGGGGGCCGAGGGTGTCGCGGCCGACGTCACCATGCTGATCGGCAACGGCTACGTGCCGGGGCACGCGGAGTACGCCGTGGGGCTGGTCGAGCGCCATCGCGGCGTGCGTGCGCTGTTCGAGGACCGGGTGGCGCGATGACAGGGAAGCTCGACCTGGATCCGGATGTCGTCCGGCGGGCACGCCGGCTGGCCCGACGGGTGGGAGCGCCCATCGTCCGGATGGCCCGAGAGCACACCACCGTGTCGGTCGAGCGCGCCACCCTGCGGCTGGCCGGCCTGAGCGGCGCCGACGGCGAGGGCACGCCGTGGGCCAACCGCCTGCTCGACGCGGTCAGCGCCGACGTCGGCCTGGAGCACGGCGTGACCCTGCCGGTCTGGGACGCGCTGGTCCGCGGCGAGAGCGAGGATCTGGCGACGCTGGCCCAGAAGGCGGGGGCCGGATCGGTGGCCTTCCGGATCCCGGAGGGACGCGAGGCGGCCAGGGCGGCGACCGCCGCGCGGCGGGCGGTCCAGCGCGGCGTACGCCGGATCGACCAGCGGCGTCGTGAGCGGGAGCGGCTGATCGCCCGCATCGGCGATGCTCCACGAACGCCCTGGATCTACCTGATCGTGGCCACCGGCGACATCCACGAGGACATCCCGCAGGCACAGGCGGCGGCACGAGCCGGCGCCGACGTCATCGCGGTGATCCGCTCGACCGGGCAGTCGCTGCTGGACTTCGTGCCCGAGGGGGCGACCCGGGAGGGCTTCGCGGGGACGTACGCCACCCAGGAGAACTTCCGGCTGATGCGCGCCGCCCTCGACGAGACCAGCCGGGAGCTGGGCCGGTACGTGCGGCTGACCAACTACGCCTCGGGCCTGTGCATGCCGGAGATCGCCGCGCTGGCGGGCCTGGAGCGGCTGGACATGATGCTCAACGACTCCATGTACGGGATCCTCTTCCGCGACATCAACCCGGTCCGCACCTTCGTCGACCAGCGGTTCAGCCGGCAGGTGCACGCCCGCGCGGGCATCATCATCAACACCGGCGAGGACAACTACCTGACGACCGCTGACGCCGTCGAGGCGGCGCACACGGTCACCACCAGCCAGCTGCTCAACGAGTACTTCGCCAAGGAGGCCGGCCTGGAGGACTGGCAGCTCGGACTCGGCCACGCCTTCGAGATCGACCCGGCGATCCCGGAGTCCTTCCGGCTGGAGCTGGCGCACGCGCTGCTGGCCCGGGAGCTCTTCCCCAAGGCGCCGCTGAAATGGATGCCGCCGACCCGGCACATGACCGGCGACGTCTTCCGTGGCCAGCTCCTCGACGGATTCTTCAACCTCGCCGGTGCGCTCACCGGGCAGGGCATCCTGCTGGTCGGGATGATGACCGAGGCCGTGGTCACCCCCTGGCTCTCCGACCGCGATCTGGCGTTGCAGAACGTCCACTACGTGCTCGGTGCCGCCGGCCGGCTGCACGAGGACTTCCAGCCCCGCCCCGACGGGCTCATCGTCCGCCGCGCCCATCAGGTCCTCGCCGAGAGCGTCGAGCTGCTGGAGGAGATCCTGGAGCACGAGGACGGCCTGCTGGGCGCCATCGCGGACGGCATCTTCGGCCTGATGCACCGGCCCGCCGACGGCGGCCGTGGTGGCGACGGTGTCGCTCGCAAGGCGCCGGACTACGTCAACCCCGCGATCGAGCTGCTGGAGACTGCGCGATGACCGCCGCTGAGCCCCACCGCGAGCATCGCGTGCTCCGGCCGTACGGCGACGCCACCGGCGACGGGATGGTGCAGGTCTCCTTCACCCTGCCCCTGTGCTCGACCGATTCGGCGCACAGCAAGCTCGCCGAGGGCGCCGCCGCCCAGCTGGCCCGCAAGATGGGGCTCGACCCCGCGATGGTGGTGCACGCCCGCCCGATCGGCGAGGACTACACGTTCTTCGTGGTCTACGGCAAGGTCCGGCACGTCGTGGCGCTCGACCAGGTCGAGGTCGTCGAGCGCGACTACCCGCTGTTGACCCCCAAGGAGGTCAATACGGCGATCAAGGGCCGGCTGCACCGCCGGCTGGTCGTGCTCGGCGCCTGCATCGGCACCGACGCGCACACCGTGGGCATCGACGCGATCCTCAACGTCAAGGGCTTCGCGGGGGAGAAGGGGCTGGAGTACTACCGCGAGCTGGAGGTGGTCAACCTAGGCGCGCAGGTCTCGGTGCCTCAGCTCGTCGAGAGCGCGCTCGCCGATCGGGCGGACGCCGTGCTCGTCTCCCAGGTGGTCACCCAGCGCGACGCGCACCTGCTCAACGCCCGCGAGATGTCCGCGGCGTTCCGCGCGGCCTTCCCACCGGCCCGCCGTCCGGTGCTGGTCCTCGGCGGTCCTCGGTTCGAGGAGTCGATGGCCGCCGAGCTCGGCGTGGACCGGATCTTCGGGCGCGGTACGACGCCCGCCGACGTCGCCAGCTACCTCGTCCACCGGCTGGTCACCTCGCCCGCCGCGTCATCCGTCCGGGAGCCCTGATGTCGCGCACCGCCGCCTGCGTCCCGGGGACCCGCGTCGTCCACCGCCGCTACGTGCCCTACTCGCACGCCCACTACGCCGGCGATCTGGTCGATGGCGCCTACACCCTCGGCCTCTTCGGCGACGCGGCCACCGAGCTGTGCATCACCACGGACGAGGACGAGGGGCTGTTCGCGTCGTACGACGAGGTGCGGTTCCTGGCGCCGGTCCGGGCCGGCGACCTGCTGGAGGTGACCGCCGAGCTGGTCGAGATCGGCCGGCGGTCGCGCCGGATGGCCTTCGCCGCGCACGTCGTCGGCCGCGGCGACGGGCCCCCGGGCGGCTCCGCCGCGCGACTGCTGGAGGAGCCGCTGCTCGTCACGACAGCGGCCGGCACCTGCGTCGTCCCGGCGGGTTGAAACGCCCGCCCGGCACACAGCCGCGAGGTCTCCCGGCGTGTCCCTGCGCGACACGCCGCGACCGCGGAAAAAGTTCATCGCCGGGCCATGTCGCCGTCACCTCGCTGACCTGCGGGTTCGTCACCGGGCTCGGCATCGTCGCAGGTCAGCGGACGGTTGACAGGCGGGTCGCAGTCGGGTGTCGTTGGTTTTCGTTCCTCCAGGCGAATCGTCTTCGACCCCCGTCCACGACAACGAGAAGATCCCCACCGACCGCCGCGGTGCGGGCAGATCTCGCGGCGCGTCGGCGGACCGGCCGGAGGCGGGAGAACACGGGGGGAGCGCGGGTCCAGTAGACAACGGTCGTCGCGGTGGCAGCCAGCCGCCGGACGGGCGGTCCGAAGGGCCCGTCCCTCCCCCCGCCGTCAAGGGCCACCGTGGACCCCGTTGAAAGCGTCCGTCGGGGTCCATCGAGGAGCCCGTCGAGGAGCGGAGTGGGGGTCCGTCGGCTTGGCATGCCTAGAATCCCTCCGCGTGTCCCGGCCCGTCCGGGGCACCGGGCCACCACCGGTCATTGGGTCACACTGGTCACCGGGCCATCGAGGGGAGGAGCAGCGGCATGGGCGATGCGCGACTCCTCATGGTGATCCCGACCTACAACGAGGCGGACAACCTCGCGGGCGTAGTCGCCCGCCTGCATGCCTCGGTACCCGAGGCGCACGTGCTCGTGGTCGACGACGACTCCCCGGACGGCACCGGCGAGCTGGCCGACCGGCTCGCGGGGGCGGACCCGCGGATCCGGGTGCTGCATCGGCGGGTCAAGGAGGGTCTCGGCGCGGCGTACATCGCCGGGTTCCGGATCGCCCTCGAGCAGGGGTACGACGTCATCGGGGAGATGGACGCCGATGGGTCGCACCAGCCCGAGCAGCTGCCCCGGCTGCTGGCCGAGCTCGACCGCGGCGCCGATCTGGTGATCGGGTCGCGCTGGGTGTCCGGCGGCAGCGTGCTCAACTGGGCCTGGCACCGGCGCGCGCTGTCGGTCGGCGGCAATCTCTACACTCGGCTGCTGCTGGGCATGGAGGTCCGGGACGCCACCGCCGGCTTCCGTCTCTTCCGCGCCTCGATGCTGCGCCGGATCGACCTGGACGGCGTGCAGTCGGTCGGCTACGTCTTCCAGGTCGACCTCGCCTACCGGACCATCCGCGCCGGTGGGCGGGTGGTCGAGGTGCCGATCGAGTTCGTCGAGCGGGTCCGCGGCGAGTCCAAGATGACCGTCGACGTCGCTCGCGAGTCGCTGTTCAGGATCACCCGCTGGGGCCTGGCGGAGCGGATCGCCCGTCACCGGGGCGGCGCCGGGCGACCAGACGCTGGCTAGGTTTGGCGCATGGGCAACCCGCGCGACCACGTGCACCAGGGCGGCGAGGAGGCGGTCGCCGCCGTCGAGCGGCCGCTGGCCGAGGTGGGCCTGGACACCCTCTCGGTGCGCGTCAGCGGGCACGGCCGCTCGACCGGCATCGTCGTCCCGATCCGAGAGTCCGTCGATGGAGTCCGCCGATGAGCCGGGCGCGCCGCCGCCCGTGGGGCCTGATCCTCGCCGCGCTCGCGGCCATGGCGGTCCTGGAGATCTACGTGATCATCCAGGTCGGCCAGGTGATCGGCCCATGGTGGACGATCGCCCTGCTGGTCGCCGGCAGCATCCTGGGGACCTGGCTGGTCAAGCGCGAGGGCTCTCGCGCCTGGCGCGCGCTCACCACGGCGCTCGCCCAGGGCCGGATGCCGGCACGCGAGCTCGCCGACGGGGTGCTGATCCTGCTCGGCGGGACACTGATGCTGGCGCCGGGGTTCGTCTCCGATGTGCTGGGGATCCTCTGCATCCTGCCGTTCACCCGGCCGATCGGCCGGCGCCTGCTGGCGACGTTCATCGGCCGCCGCCTGGTCGTCGCCGGCGGCTACGGAACCGCGCGCGCCGCCCCGGGTGACGTACGGGACGTGGTGACCGGCGAGGTCGTGGAGGATCCCGGCGTGGACGATCCCGGTCTTGGCAAGTCCGGTCTTGGCGGGCCCGGTCTCGACAAGCCGGGAGAGCGTTAGCGCCTCAGGCGCGGGCGCGCTTCTTCTTGGCCGGACGGTGCAGGTGCGCCGGGCCGATCTCTCCACCGCGCAGGAGCTCCAGGCGCTCGGTGAGGATGTCCTCCAGCTCGCTGATGGAGCGACGCTCCAGCAGCATGTCCCAGTGGGTACGCACCGGCTTCTCCGCCTTGCGGTCCGGCTCGATGCCGTCGACACTCAGCCCCTCGGCGCCGCAGCGCGGGCACTCCCAGGTCGCCGGCACGTCGGCCTCGACCGGATGGTCGGCCGCCACCGCGAACACGTTGGCCGAAGCGGGCAGGGGCGTGCGATCCTTCGCGGCCGTTCGAC
>CAZTHV010000138.1:0-8455 GCA_964613165.1 uncultured Marmoricola sp. | reverse complement strand
GACCTGGTGGAACATCGGGCTGTGCGTGGCGTCGTACTCGTCGGTGCGGAAGACGCGACCCGGACAGGCGACGTAGATCGGCGGGGTGCGGGTCAGCATCGTCCGTGCCTGCACCGGCGAGGTGTGCGTGCGCAGCACCAGGTGGTGCTCGGCCGGCTCGGTCCAGAAGGTGTCCTGCATGGTCCGCGCCGGGTGGTCAGGTCCGAGGTTGAGCGCGTCGAAGTTGAGCCACTCGGCCTCGACCAGCGGCCCCTCGGCGATCTCCCAGCCCATCGCGACGAAGACGTCGGCGATGAAGTCCGACATCAGGGTGATCGGGTGGCGGGCGCCGCGCGGCAGGTGGTCCCACGGGACCGTGACGTCGACCCGCTCCTCGCGCAGCATCCGCGCCTCGGCCTCCGCCTCCAGGACGCTCTGGCGCTCGGCCAGCGCCCGGCTCACCGCGCCGCGCGCCTGGCCGACCCGCTGGCCGGCCTCCTTGCGCGCCTGCGGCGGCAGTGCGCCGATCTCCCGGTTGGCCAGAGCCAGCGGCGAGCGGTCGCCGGCGTGCTCGGTGCGGACGTGCTTGAGCGCCTCCAGATCGGCCGCCTCGGCGATCGCGGCCAGAGCCGCGTCGCGCATCGCGAACACCTGCTCCTCCCCGAGCGGCGTCACTTGCACGGGGTCGTAGTCGGTGTTCGGGCCGGACATGGGTGCCTCACTCCTCGGGTGCGGGGGCGAGAGCAGTCTAGGAACTCGGCCGGTCACCCTGCGAATCGGATTCGGCTCCCGGCTCCGGCGCACTCGTCGGCGGCGTCGGATCGGCCGGGATCCGCCCGGGCCCGATCACTTCACTTCCTCACCTTCACCACGACGCGGGCCGACGCCGGCCGCGCCTTGGCGCTGCCGAGGTAGCGCACGCTCAGCACGTGACGGCCCGGCACCAGCTTCGGCAGGGTGAGCCTGCGCTTGTTGCTCTGGCTCAGCTGCCTGGCGCTGGTCCTCCACCGTGCCGGTGCCCGGACCCGCGCCACTGAACGTGCTCGAGCCCACCGCGCCGCCGCTCCAGCCGAGCCGGATCAGCAACCCGCCGTGATAGACGTCGGGGTGCAGCGCGCCGCATCCGTGGTACTCCGTGTTCGGCAGGGTGTAGTCGAGACTGAGGCGCACCTGATCGCCGGCCTCCCACGTACTCGGCGAGACCCGCAGTGTGCCGATGATCGTGTTGTTCTGGTTGCCCTGCCAGTACACGTAGGCGTACGCGTCATCGGCCGCCGCCGGCGCCACCGGTACGGCGACCAGCAGACCCGCCACCAGAGCCGTCAGAGCAGCCGCGATTGCACCTCGAACGACCCCGGCCACGCCCATCCCCACTTCTCCACGCCCCCCGGCAGAATCGTGGGTCAGTCAATCAACAAGACCTAACGGCGTGCTAACGAACGCCTCGGCCGGTCAGAAGTGGTCTGGACCTCAGCCGCTCGCCGGAAGGTCGACGGTGATCCGGGCACCACCGCCGGGGGCGTCGTCGATGGTCAGCTCGCCGTCATGGACTCGGACCAGGCCGTTCACGATGTACATCCCCAGACCGGTGCCGCCTCGGGCGCCGTGACGCCAGAACTTGGTGAAGACCCGGGTCCGCAGCTCCTCGGGGATGCCCTCGCCCTCGTCGTCGACCACCAACCGGATGCCCAGCGGCCCTGGGCCGGTGGTGACCCGGACCACGCCTTCGCCATGCTTGACGGCGTTGTCGACCAGGTTGGTCACCACCTGGACCAGCTTGTCCGGGTCCGCGTGCACCGCGGACCGCAGACCCTCGTGCTCGAGCTGGTGCTCGACCACGATCGTCCGGGCGGTGCCGGCGCGTACCAGCTCCACCACCCGGTCGACCACGACCGCGAGCTCGATCTCGCGCGGGTGGAGCGGGAGCCGGCCGGTGTCGATCCGGGCCACGTCGAGGAGCTCGGTGATCAGCCGGCTGAGCCGCTCCGAGTCCGTGCTCACGGTAGTGAGCATCAGCTTCTTCTGCTCGTCGTTGAGCCGGTCCCACTTGCTCAGCAGCGTCATCACGAAGCCCTTGACGCCGGTCAGCGGCGAGCGCAGCTCGTGGGCGACGGTGGCCACCAGATCCGAGCGCTCCCGGTCCAGCCGGGCCCGGCCACGGGCCGAGCGGAGCGTGATCGCGACCGAGCGAACGGCGCCGTCGGCGTGACGATCGATCTGGGCCGCCGTGAGCACCTCGGTGCCGTCGGGGCACATCCAGGCCTGCTCCGGGATGCCGGTCACCGTCGCCAGCCCCTGGTAGGGCCGGTTGCAGGTCACCCAGTCGTTGCTGTCCTTGTCCTGCAGCGCAAGTGCCTCCGCCAGCGGCCGGCCGGTCAGCGACGCGTCGGGGTCGCCCGCCAGCAGCCGCGCGGCTCGCCGGTTGGCATGGGTCACAACGCCGTCGGCGCCGGCGATCACCACGCCGTCGGGCAACACGTCGTACGGCGCTCCGTCGGCGGGGTGGCTGGGCACGCGCCCAGACTAGGGGCTAGCGCGCCTGGGCGGACGCCGTCGCGTAGAGGCAGACCGCCACGGCGGTCGCGAGGTTGAGGCTCTCGGCGCGGCCGAGGATCGGGATGGCGACCCGATGGTCGGCCTCGGCGGCGAGCGACTCCGGCAGGCCCCAGGCCTCGTTGCCGAACAGCCAGGCGACCGGGCGGGCCAGGAGATCGCCGGCGTCGAAGAGCGAGATCTCCCCCGCGCCGTCGGCGGCGAGGACCAGGTAGCCGGCGGCCCGGGCCAAGGCGACGGCCTCGCCCGGGTCGGCCACCCGAGCGACCGGAAGGTGGAAGAGCGAGCCGACCGTGGCCCGGACCGTCTTCGGGTTGTGCACGTCGACGCTGTCCCCGGCGAGGAGCACGCCGCGGGCTCCCGCCGCGTCGGCGGTGCGGATCACCGTCCCGGCATTGCCGGGGTCGCGTACGTCGGCGCAGATCACCAGCTGGTGCCCGGGTGACCCGACGCGCGGCTCCGCCAGCAGCTCGGCCACGGGCACGTCCACGTGCCGGCACACGGCCACCAGGCCCTGCGGAGTGACCGCGTCCGCGAGCGCGCTCATCGCGCGCTCGTCGACCAGATGCACCCTCAGGCCGGTCAGCAGTGCGGCGTGCTCCGCGGCGCCGGCCGGCGTCGCGAAGACCTCCTCGACGAGGTCCCGCTCGCGGGCGGCCTCCAGTGCCTTCCAGCCCTCGGCCAGGAAGAGCCCGCGCCGGTCGCGGACACGACGACGGGCGAGCTCCCTGACCACCTTCACCCGTCCGCTCTTGGCGCCGAGGAGGCCGGCCGGGGCGCTCGCCCGGTCGACGGATTCAGCCAATTTCCGTCAACGCAGTCTCAGGCGGAGACCGGAGCGTTGACGTCCTCGGGGAGCGCCGCCTTGGCGGTCTCCACCAGGGCGGCGAACGCCGCCGGGTCGTTGACGGCCAGGTCGGCCAGGATCTTGCGGTCGACCTCGACCTCAGCGGCCTTGAGGCCCTGGATGAACCGGTTGTAGGTCAGTCCGTGAGCCCGGGCGCCGGCGTTGATCCGCTGGATCCAGAGCTTGCGGAACTCGCCCTTCCGCTTGCGGCGGTCGTTGTAGCTGTAGACCAGCGAGTGGGTGACCTGCTCCTTGGCCTTGCGGTACAGGCGCGAGCGCTGACCGCGGTAGCCGGCAGCCCGCTCGAGGACGACCCGGCGCTTCTTCTGGGCGTTGACCGCCCGCTTGACGCGT
Source organism: uncultured Marmoricola sp. (assembly GCA_964613165.1). Taxonomy (GTDB): domain Bacteria; phylum Actinomycetota; class Actinomycetes; order Propionibacteriales; family Nocardioidaceae; genus Marmoricola. The sequence continues at coordinate 4,722 of CAZTHV010000138.1, read as the reverse complement.
GCCATTTCGTGTTTCTCCTAGATCAGAAATCGGTGTCGGGAGGCTCAGCGGCCGAGGAGCTTCTTGGCGCGGGGCACGTCGGCCTTCGCGACCTCGGTCGTGCCGGCCATCCGACGGGTCATCTTCGACGGCTTCTTCTCCAGGTTGTGGCGCAGCCCGGCCTTCTGGCGGCGGATCTTGCCCGATCCTGTGACCCGGAAGCGCTTCCTGGCTCCGGAGTGCGTCTTGTTCTTCGGCATCGTCTTCTGCTCTCTCTCCTCGTCGTCGATCGCGCGGGGCGCGATCACGTCTGGTTCGCCCGGCGGGGCTCAGGCCTCGATCTCGGGATCGAGGTTCTCCGAGCGCTTCCGCTCCTTCTTGGGCGCAGCGGGTCCAGTGTGGGCCGCCGTACGCTCGGCACGCTCCTCGGCCTGCTCAGCCTCGCGGGCGGCGGCGCGCTCCTGCTTGGCCGCCTTCACCTCCGCTTTGGCCTCGGCCTTCTTCTTGTGCGGACCAATCACCATGGTCATGTTGCGGCCGTCCTGCTTGGGCGAGGACTCCACGAAGCCCAGCTCGCTGACGTCCTCGGCCAGCCGCTGCAGCAGCCGGAAGCCCAGCTCGGGACGGTGCTGCTCACGTCCACGGAACATGATCGTGATCTTCACCTTGTCGCCCTGGCGAAGGAACCGTACGACGTGACCCTTCTTGGTCTCGTAGTCGTGCTGGTCGATCTTCGGGCGGAGCTTCATCTCCTTGATGATCACGTTGGTCTGGTTGCGGCGGGCCTCACGGGCCTTCTGGGCGTTCTCGTATTTGAACTTGCCGTAGTCCATCAGCTTGCAGACCGGCGGGCGGCCCTGCGGAGCGATCTCCACCAGGTCCAGGTCGGCCTCCTGGGCCAGCTTGAGGGCCTGGTCGGTCGGCACGATGCCCACGGTCTCGCCGTTGGGTCCCACGAGCCGGACCTCGGGTACCCGGATCCGCTCGTTGATGCGTAGCTCGGTGCTGATAAGTCCTCCTGGGTTGGTCTTCTGGGTCAGACCGCACGGGAAAGGGGCTCCTGCGCCGACGCGCGGAAGCCCCTGGACAACAGCACCGGCGACGCATCCGTCACCACGCTGGACCTGACCCGACGACCAGCCGGTCGATGCGGGTGGGAGGAGGCCTCCACTTGTCGGATCACGAGCACGCCCGTGATCGGTCGTGTCCAGGGTACAGCCCGAGGGGCCCCAGGTCACATCGAAGCTCCGATCACCTCGAGCGAGGTCACATCGAGCGGAGCCAGCCCCAGCCACGGCGGCCGTCCACCTCGACGGGACGCAGCTCCAGTCCCTCGGCGAGGGCCCGCAGGTCCTCGCCCTCGACGGCGAACGGCACCGGCCCGGCCACGTCGAGCACCAAGGCCTCCGCTCCGTCCTGCAGCGCGGCCTGGGCGGCCTGTCGGCATGGCACCGACACCGGTCGCGCCTGCGGGTTCCACGCGCGCATCGTCTCGGTGGCGGTGAAGCCGAGGAGCGCCGTCCGGCCGTCACGTCCGGTCAGCAGCACCGCGGCCATGTCACTGGTCTTGTCGCGGGCCAGGCCCTGCTCGTCGTACTCCACCTCACCGAGCACCGCCACCACCGGGACCAGCGCGCGGCTGTCCTGCACCGCCGCCAGTGCCTCCTGGAACGATCCCTCGCCGGATCCGTACGCCGTCAAGGCCGTGGTCACCGCGGCGTCGGCGGCACCGTCGTCGTCGGGGTAGGCGGGCTCGGCCAAGGTACGCACGACTCGATTCTCTCAACCCAGCCTCTCGACCCGGTACTCGGTCCGTAGGCTGCCCCCGTGAGCCGAGACCTGCTGTCCTCCGTCGAGCGTCACCGCCTCGGCCGGCGCCTGGACCGTGCCGTGTCGGACCTGGACGACCCGGGGACGCCGCTGGTCGTCGTCGACCTGGACGCCTTCGACGCCAACGCCGGCGACCTGGCCCGGCGGGCCGCGGGCACGCCGATCCGGGTGGCCTCAGAATCGCTGCGCGTCCCGGCCCTGATCGCCCGGGCGCTGCGGCGTCCGGAGTTCCGGGGTGTCCTCTCCTACAGCCTCCGCGAGGCGCTCTGGCTGGTCGCGCAGGGCGTGACCGACGACGTGGTCCTCGGCTACCCGACCGTCGACAGGGTCGCGCTCCGCCGGCTGCTCTCCTCCCCGGCGGCGCTGGCCGCGATCACGCTGATGACCGACGACCCGGCGCACCTCGACCTGATCGACGAGTGTCGCGACGGGCTGCCGGATGGCCCGCACGCCGAGCTGCGCGTCGCGATCGACATCGACGCCGGACTCCGGCTGGGCGGCTCCCACGTCGGGCCGAAGCGCTCGCCACTGCACGACGCCCCGGAGGTGCTGGCCTTTGCCCGCGGGGTCATGACGCGGCCGGGGCTCCGACTGGTCGGGGTGATGACCTACGAGGGCCAGGTCGCCGGCGTGCCGGACGACGTACCCGGGCAGAGGCCGCGGTCGTTGATCCTCCGTCGGCTCAAGGCCGCGTCGATGGCCCAGCTGGCGCAGCGTCGCTCGTTGCTCTCCCGCGAGCTGCGGGCCATCGCCGACCTGGAGTTCTGGAACGCCGGCGGCTCTGGGTCGGTCGAGGCCACCGCCGCGGACCCCGCCGTGACCGAGATCGCTGCAGGCTCGGGACTGCTGGTGCCCGCGCTCTTCGACCACTACCAGAGCTTCCGGCCGCGACCGGCGGCGTTCTTCGGCGTCCAGGTCGTGCGTCGTCCCTCCCCCGGTGTCGCGACGGTCGCCGGCGGCGGGTTCGTGGCGAGCGGCGCCGCCGGCAAGGACCGGCTGCCGGTCCCGTGGGCGCCGCCCGGGCTGCACGCGACCGGGCTGGAGGGCGTCGGCGAGGTGCAGACGCCGCTCACCGGCCCGGGAGCGGCCGATCTCCGCATCGGCGACCGGGTCTGGTTCCGGCACGCCAAGTCCGGCGAGCTGGCCGAGCACACCAACCTGGTGCACCTGGTCTCCGGGCCCGACAGCGAGGCCCGGGTGATCGAGACCGTGCCGTCCTACCGGGGACTCGGCCTGGCCTGGTGAGCAGCCCCGTGACCGCGGCCGACGTGGTGACCATGGCCGACAGACGGCCGGCCACGCTCGGCGAGGGCCGGCTGGTCTGCGTCGACGGGCCGGCGGGCTCCGGCAAGACGACCCTGGCCGGCGAGGTCGCAGCGCTCAGCGGCGCGCCCGTCGTACATCTCGACGACCTCTACCCCGGCTGGGGCGGCCTCACCCTGATCGAGGAGCCGGTCTCGGACCTCCTCGCCGCCCTCGCCGACGGCCGCCCGGGGAGCTACCGCCGCTACGACTGGCACGCCGGCGCCTTCGCCGAGGAGCGCGTCGTCGAGCCCGCCCCGCTGCTGGTGCTGGAAGGCGTCGGTGCCGGCAACCGTGCCTGGGCGCGGTGGATCACCGTGCTGGTCTGGGTCGAGGCCGACCCGGAGGTACGCCGCGCCCGCGGCCTGGCCCGCGACGGCGCCGGTGTCGCCGAGCATTGGGACCAGTGGACCCGCGCGGAGGATCTGCTCCATGCCGCCGAGCACACCCGCGGGCGCGCCGATCTCGTGGTGCCCACGTGACCCCGGACGGCTGAGGACCTTCGGCCCTTCCGGGCACGGACGACCCCTGCCAGCGTGCTGAGTCCGGCCTATCCGAGGAGAGGCGAGATTCACGATGGCTCTGGCAGGTGAGCTGCCGCGCATCATCCAGGGAGGCATGGGCGTCGCCGTGTCCGACTGGCGGCTGGCCCGGTCGGTGGCCCGGGCCGGTGGACTGGGAGTCGTCTCCGGCACCGCTCTCGACGTGGTGCTCGCGCGCCGGCTGCAGGACGGCGACGAGGACGGGCACCTGCGGCGCGCGCTCGCCGCGTTCCCGGTGCCGGCCCTGGCTCAGGCGGTGCTGGACCGGTACTTCCTGCCCGACGGTCGGCAGAAGGGACGGCCGTACCGCCCGGTGCCGAAGCTCACCCTGCGACAGGCTCCCGACCAGCAGGCACTCGCCGTCGTGGCGAACTTCGCCGAGGTCTGGCTGGCGAAGGAGGGCCACGACGGACCGATCGGCGTGAACTACCTCGAGAAGATCCAGATGGCGACGCCGGCAGCCGCGCTGGGGGCGATCCTTGCCGGTGTCGACGTGGTCCTCATGGGCGCCGGCGTACCGCGGCAGATCCCGCGGCTGCTCGACGACCTGGCCGCGTGCCGGCCCGGCGGTGTCGACGTCGAGGTCGAGGGCGCCGGTCGGCCTCACCGCGTGGAGGTGGATCCGCGCGCCCTGCTCGGCGATCCACCGGACCGGCTCCGGCGCCCGGTGTTCCTCGCCATCGTGTCGGCGAACGTGCTTGCGACGTACCTGGCCAGGGACCCGGCAACCCGTCCTGACGGGTTCGTCGTGGAGGGCCCGCGCGCGGGTGGTCACAACGCTCCTCCGCGTGGACAGATGGAGTTGCACGACAACGGCGATCCGGTCTACGGCCCGCGCGACGAGGTGCGGCTGGACCGACTGGCGGCCATCGGCCTGCCCTTCTGGCTGGCCGGCGGCCACGGCACGCCCCAGCATCTCGCGGGGGCGCTGGCCGGCGGCGCTCATGGGATCCAGGCCGGGACGGTGTTCGCGCTCGCCGAGGAGTCCGGCCTGACACCCGAGCTGCGCGCACGGGCCCGGCGCCAGGCGGCCGACGGCACGCTCGAGGTGCGAACCGATCCGCTGGCC
>CAZTHV010000137.1:0-8498 GCA_964613165.1 uncultured Marmoricola sp. | reverse complement strand
GCCACCGACCGGGTCACCTTCAAGTACGGCCTCGGCAACGAGTTCATCGAGGTGCTCAAGACGCTGCACAAGCTCGGCCTGGACGGGACCGACAAGGTGCGGGTCGGCGACGTGGAGGTCTCACCGCGCGATGTCGTCGCCGCCTGCCTGCCTGACCCGGCCGGTCTGGGCCCGCAGATGAAGGGCAAGACCTGCGCCGGGCTCTGGGTGACCGGCACCGGCGAGGACGGGCGGCCGCGCTCGACGTACCTCTACCACGTGGTCGACAACGAGTGGTCGATGGCGGAGTACGGCCACCAGTGCGTGGTCTGGCAGACCGCGGTCAACCCGGTGGTCGCGCTGGAGCTGCTGGCGAACGGCACCTGGTCCGGTGCCGGCGTCCTCGGACCCGAGGCCTTCGACGCGGTGCCGTTCCTGGATCTGCTCACCGCCTACGGCTCTCCCTGGGGGACTCAGGAGCTCACCGCCTGATCGCCTCCGTTGGAACGATCCAAGAAGTCAGGTTACGGTGGCTCAATGCGTGCGATCCGACGCTTCACCGTCCGTCCTGTCCTCCCCGCTCCGCTGGCCGCGCTCAGCGAGCTGATGCTCAACCTGCGGTGGTCCTGGCACCCGGAGACCCAAGACGTCTTCGCGGCCATGGACGCCGACGCCTGGGAGGAGAGCGGCCACGATCCGGTCCGGCTGCTCGGCGCGCTCAGCTCCGCGCGGCTGGACGACTTGGCCGCCGACAAGCGCTTCCTGCGCCGGCTGGAGCTGGCCGCCGCCGACCTGGACGAGTACCTCACCGGCGACCGCTGGTACCAGCGCCGCGCCACCGAGGAGTCGCTGCCCCGGGCCATTGCCTACTTCTCGCCCGAGTACGGCATCACCTCGGTGCTGCCGCAGTACTCCGGCGGCCTGGGCATCCTCGCCGGCGACCACCTCAAGACCGCGAGTGACCTCGGCGTCCCGCTGGTCGGCGTCGGCCTGCTCTATCGCCACGGCTACTTCAGGCAGCAGCTCTCTCGCGAGGGCTGGCAGCAGGAGTCCTACCCGGTGCTCGACCCCGACGGCCTGCCGATCGTCCCGATGCGCGAGGCCGACGGCAGCCGCACGGTCATCTCGATCGACGTCCCCGGCGACCACCCGCTCCTGGCGCAGGTGTGGATCGCCCACGTCGGCCGGGTCCCGCTGCTGTTGCTGGACTCCGACCTGGAGGCCAACCCCGAGCCGCTGCGCGAGGTGACCGACCGGCTGTACGGCGGCTCGGAGGAGCACCGGCTGCGGCAGGAGGTGCTGCTCGGCATCGGCGGCGTCCGTGCCGTCCGTGCGTGGTGCCGGATCTCCGGACACCCCGAGCCGGAGGTCTTCCACACCAACGAGGGGCACGCCGGGTTCCTCGGCCTGGAGCGCATCCGCGAGCTCAGCACCGCCGAGGGATCGCCGGGCCTGGACTTCGCCGCCGCGGTGGAGATCACGCGGGCGGGCACGGTGTTCACCACGCACACTCCGGTCCCCGCCGGGATCGACCGGTTCCCGCGAGAGCTGGTCGAGCAGTACTTCGGGCCGCGCAGTCCCGTGCCCGGCGTACCGGTCGAGGAGATCCTGGCGCTGGGCGCCGAGGACTACGAGGGCGGCGAGGCGAACGTCTTCAACATGGCGGTGATGGGCTTCCGCCTCGCTCAGCGCGCCAACGGGGTCTCGCTGCTGCACGGGCACGTCAGCCGGGAGATGTTCAACGGGCTCTGGCCGGCCTTCGACGAGACCGAGGTGCCGATCGGCTCGATCACCAACGGCGTCCACGCTCCGACCTGGGTGGCCCGCGAGGTCTTCGAGCTGGCGGCCCAGCACGGCGCGGACACCGAGTCCGACGACGTCTGGGAGGTCGTCGACAAGCTCCCGGCCGAGCAGCTGTGGGCCGTCAAGCGGTCGTTGCGGCTCCGGCTGGTCCAGGACGCGCGTGCCCGCCTGCGCCGGTCGTGGCGAGAGCGCGGCGCGGCGCCGGCCGAGCTCGGCTGGATCGACGGGGTGCTCGACCCGGATGTGCTCACCATCGGATTCGCCCGGCGGGTGCCGTCGTACAAGCGGCTGACGCTGATGCTGCGCGACCCCGACCGGCTCCGCTCGCTGCTGCTGCACCCCGAGCGGCCGGTCCAGCTGGTGATCGCCGGCAAGGCGCATCCGGCCGACGAGGGCGGCAAGCGGCTGATCCAGGAGGTGGTCCGGTTCGCCGATCAGCACGACGTACGCCACCGGATCGTCTTCCTGCCCAACTACGACATCGCGATGGCCCAGCCGCTCTACCCCGGCTGCGACGTCTGGCGGAACAACCCGCTGCGCCCCTACGAGGCCTGCGGCACCTCCGGGATGAAGGCCGCCCTCAACGGCGCGCTCAACCTCTCCATCCTCGACGGCTGGTGGGACGAGTGGTACGACGGAGACAACGGCTGGGCGATCCCGTCGGCCGACGGCGTCCTCGACCACGACGCGCGTGACGACCTCGAGGCCGCCTCGCTCTACGACCTGATCGAGAACCAGGTGGCGCCTCGCTTCTACGATCACGATGCGGACGGCCTGCCGGCCCGCTGGATCGAGATGGTCCGGCACACCTACCGCTCGCTGGGTCCCAAGGTGCTGTCCACCCGGATGCTGCGCGACTACATCGAGGACCTCTACGCCCCGGCCGCGCTCTCCGCCCGGACGATCAACTCCTCCTTCAGTGGTGCCCAGGACTTGGCCGGCTACAAGGCCCGGGTCCGTGCCGGCTGGCCGCATGTCCGTGTCGACCACGTGGAGAGCTCCGGGGTCTCGGAGTCCCCGGAGGTCGGTGGCCTGCTCGACCTGCGCGCCTTCGTCTCCCTCGGCGACCTGGCCGCCGGCGACGTCGAGGTGCAGGTCGTCCACGGTCGCGTCCGTGGCGAGGACCAGCTGCTGGAGCCGCGGGTCAGTGGGTTGGAGCTGGCCGAGAGCTACGAGGGCGGACGGCACCGCTTCGAGGGCCGCCTCGAGCTGGGCACTCCCGGCCCGTTCGGCTACACCGTCCGGGTCCTTCCTCGCCACGACGGCCTGGCGAGCCCCGCCGAGATGGGCCTGGTCGCCCTGCCCTGAGCAGGGTCGGTGGACCAGGTTGGTCCACCGGACTAACCCGGTCCTATGACGATCACCGTCAACATCCACGAGGCCAAGACGCAGATGTCGAAGCTGGCTCGCGCGGTCGAGGCCGGCGACACCGTCATCGTGTCCCGTGCGGGCGTGCCCGTCATGCAGTGGCGTGCCGTCGTACCGCAGCGGCCACGGTTCGGAGCCATCCCCGGCTTCGGCGGACCGAACTGGGAGGACGCCTTCAACGACGAGGCCGACGCCGAGGTCCGCGGCGCCTTCGACAAGGACCTGGGACTCGATGCTCCTGCTTGACAGCCATGTCATCGTCTGGCTGATGCGCGGGGACCGGCATCTGGGACCGCGCTGCCGTGTCATCGAGGACCATCACCCGGCCTACTACTCCGGCGTCACCGTGTTCGAGCTGATGATCAAGAGGCTCAACGGGCGGATCGAGTTGCCGGGCCGGCTCAGTGCGGTCCTTGAGGAGCATGGCTTGCGGCAGCTCCCGCTGGCCGGGGAGCACGTCGAGGCGATGGCCGACTTCCCTGAGCTGGTCGGTCACGATCCCTTCGATCGCGCACTGCTCGCCCAGGCGCACGTCGAGGGGCTGACGTTCATCACCGCTGACCAGCGTCTCTTGGCGATGGGTCGGCCTGGGGTGCTCGACGCCGCTGTCTGAGGCTTGGCTGCCGCCGCACGACCGGCAGATCACCGCGAACGGCTCCCGGCGCGCGGGGGTGTCGGGTCGCCTCATGGCAGGCGACAGATCGGCGACCTCGGCGCTGTGAGCGATCTGTGAGCGGGCTCTGTGATCCTCGTGGCCGGAGTCAACTATTGAGGGACGGCAAGCGTTGCCGTGCCGGGAGAGGAGCCCCATATGGACGAGCGCTCGGAAGCCAAGGTCCGCAAAGGTCGCCGGTTGAGCCCGTCGATGCTCGCCGCACTGGTGGTCTCGGTGTTCGCACTCACCGTCGCAGTCTCCAGCTCGGCGACGGCGTCTTTCATGGTCGGCAGCGGTCAGATCAAGAAGAACGCCGTGAAGGCCAAGCACATCAAGAAGGGCGCTGTCGGAGCACGACACATCAAGCAGAGCACGATCACGGGTGCCATGCTCCGTGACCGGAGTATCGACGCCGCCAAGCTCTCCCCTGCCGCGGTTGCCGCGCTCAAGGGTGGCCAGGGTCCCAAGGGTGACCAGGGTCCCCGAGGTCTTCAGGGTCTCCAGGGCGGCAAGGGCGACACCGGGTCGGCCGGGGCCCCGGGTACCAATGGAGTCTCCGGCTATCAGATCGTCAATGGCGAAGCCGAGAGCATCACGGCCGGAGCCGCCAAGACCTTCACTGTGTCATGCCCCGTCGGCAAGAAGGCGATCAGTGGAGGGGCGTTCATCTACAGCGGTCCCTACACCGCGCCGGTGATCTACCAGAGCACTCCCAGCGGGGGTGGAGCGTCGTGGAGTACTTCCGTCTACAACGCCAGCTCGACGTCCTCTGTCGCGATGGAGCCCACCGCCGTCTGCGTGACGGCCAACTAGAACTCGGCGGAGGCCGAAGACCCCACTATGCCGAGCTGGGGCCTTCGGCCTCGTCGAATCCCTGGACGCAGCCAGGTCGACGGATGGTGAGCGCCGGCCCGACCGGAGTCAGATCAGCCGAGACTTCGCCTTCAGCACGTGATCGAGCCAGGACAGGGCGTTGTTGGCGTAGCAGAATGACTCTGCTGCTCGAAGATGACGTCGTGCGGCGAGATGATCCCCGACGACTGCAGCCAGCCCACCCAGCCGCAGGTCGATCGGTCCGGCATCGATCGTGGCGTTGTTGGCCACCATCCCTTCGTAGGGCAGCAAGGCCTCATAGAGATCAGAGGCCGCATCGGCGTACCGCATCTCGACCGTTGCCTCGGCGAGATAGCTCAGGCCGTGCAGATAGAGCACATCGACGGGCAGCTGGTCGAAGCCTGTCGAGCGGAACTCGTCGATGATGAGCCGAGCCTCGGCCCATCGATCGACGCGCGTCAGGGTGAGCGCGTAGGCGGCGCGCCACGCCGGGATCTGGTCGGTCAGCGCGGCGACCTGTTCCTCGACCGCTTCGACCAGCTCGGGCAGGCGGCCCGTCACGTGGTGGAACGCGAACAGCTGACCCGAGAACCAGGTGAAGGCGTCGGGCTGCTCGAAGGCCATGCCCATCTCGAGTGCTTCCGTCGCCTGGACTGTGGCGCCATCCACGTCGCCGCGCATGGCCGTCCTGGATGCTATCCAGGTGCTGACCAGCCACAGCCGGGGTGGATGTGCCAACGTGGTGGCAAGCTCCTTGGAGCGGGCCAGGGAACGATCGGCCGTCCCGAAGTCGCCCAGCATCATCGATGACTGCGCGACGGCGATCGCCGAGTTGAGCTGCAGTTCCGGGTCGATGCGTGCATGGGCGAACTCGTCGAGGTGCCGTGCGAACTCGAAGGTGCCGGCGGGATCGGCCAGCGTCGCGTACAGCACCGAGAACCGATGACACATGATCTCGCCCAGCAGAACCTGGTCTCCGAGGTCCTCGGCGATCCGCATCGATTCGTCGCTGCGGCGCAACGCGGCCGTGCGACGTGAGGCATCGCGAACGTTCTCCATGGCCCACAACGACAGCAACCGAGCGCGTGCGGCCTGGTGTCCCGTATCCGCCCTTCCGGGAAGCATCGACAGCGCGGCATCGATCACCGCGACCCGATCACGATCCACCTCGGCGATGCTGGAGTACCAGCCGCGATTGTTGGCGACCGCGGCACGCACCAGTCGATCGACATCACCCGCGTCGTGGGCCAGGCGGGCGGCCGTGAGCAGGTCGTGGCGATAGTCGGCACCGGCCCGGAACCCAGCCTCCCCCAGGCCGAGGTGAATCTCGCAGCGTTGGGCAGCCGGTGACTCGGCCGTCAACAGGTCGCGCGCCTGCCGGTACAGGTCCAGCGCGACAGCGGGAGCGCGCTGCCGAAGGGAGGCCTCCGCGGCGGCAAGCACGTGTGAGATCGCCTCATCGGCACCGGCCAGACTCACCGCTCGCGCATGGTGATGGGCCAGGACGTGCAGACGATCGGGGATGTGTGGATGACGATCGACGGCATCGGCGACGCGCAGATGCAATTCCGCGCGGCGTAGCGGACCGATCTGCTGCAGCACGACGGCGTGGACGAGCGCATGACGGAACTTGTGCCGCGGCCGGTCGGTGCCCACCGGCTCAAGAAGTCTGAGGTGCTGTGCGATCGCCAGGAACTCGTCGAGCTCCTGCGGTTCGCGATCCGCCGCCATGCCGGCGAGGAGCGGATCGAACTCCTCGCCGATGATCGCCGCCACCTCCAGCAGCTCGCGAGCCGACGAGCTCAGGCGTGAGACATGGCCGTCGACGACGGTCGCGAGGCTCGGCGGAACCGGTCGCGGCATCACCGCACCGTCGTCGCCGCCACGGTCGGCGAGGTGGCGAGCGGTCTCCAGGACGAACAGCGGATTGCCTGCCGTAGCGACGAGAACATCGTCCAGGGTCCGAGCGGCCATGTCTTGATCGCGCCCGTCTTGATCGTGGCCGCCGTCCATCGCCGTCCGCATCAGGTCGGCGACCGCTGGCCGGCTCAAGCCCTCCAGCGCGATCTGCACGACCGACTCGGACGGGTGGCCCGCCCTGTCGATGAGTGCCGCGCGCGGCGCGTCAGGGAGGTGCTCGTGCTGTCGCAAGGTGACCACCCACAAGACGGGGAGCTCCTGCGGTTGAGACCACAGCTCTGCGATCAGCCGCAACGAGTCGGCATCCGCCCATTGGAGGTCGTCGATCACCAAGCACAGTGGCCCCGACTCCGTGGCCCGCCGCAACCAGTCGATGAGTCCGAGCTTGATGCGATGGTGCTCCACCTGCGGGTCGAGGGGGGCAGTCGCGGCCGGCTCGGGTGCCGCGGTCCTGGCCACCACATCGGGGACCAGACTGCGCAGCGCTGCCGTGCTCGCGCCGAGCCGCTCCGCCAGCTGGTGCGAGCTCAGATCGGAGCAGTCGCTTCGGATGAGCTGTGACAGCGGCTCATAGGGGACACCGTGAGTGGCATGGCATCGACCGGAGTGAACCGGCACGTCCATCAGCGCGGAGGCGAAGCGAGAGGCCAGGTAGGTCTTGCCGATTCCTGGCTCTCCGCAGATCACCGCGACCCGCTGTTGGGTGCCGGCCTCTCGCCAGAGGCGGGCCAGTACCGCCCATTCACTGTCGCGGCCTACGAGGTCGGGAGGTGGTGACGCGTGGGCTGTCGAACCGGATCTCTCGCGTTCGAGCGACTGGTTGTCGTTGAGAATCGCGTGCTGGATCTGCTGCAACCGGATGTTGGGCTCCAGTCCCAGGCGGTCGATCAGCTGCTCGCGTGCGCGCGAGAACGTCTCCAGTGCCTGACCGCGTTGCCCGGCCCGGTCGAGCGCGATCATGAGTTGGCCCCAGCTGCGCTCATCGACCGGGTTCAGCTCGACGGCCTGGTGCAGCAGAGGCAGGGCCGCTTCCGGCCGGTCAGCCGCGAGATAGGCGTCGACGAGCTCGGTCACGGCCTGGTCATAGAGCAGGTTCAGACGCGCGCGATGAGCATGCAGGCCCGGGGTCGCCGGCAGATTCTCCAGGGCCGGGCCGCGCCACAAGGCGATGGCGTCCTGGAGGGCTTGGATCACCGGCTCCGGGCCTTGTGAGACCAGAGTGGCGCCACGCAAGAGCTCTTCGAAGCGGGAGGCGTCCACCCCGACCTGCTCCGGCTCGATCTGATAGCCGCCTGGCGTGTGCTCGATCGGCAGGGCAGTCGCCTGGCGCAGCCGAGACACGTGAGCCTGGAGTGCGTGCAACGGATCAGCGGGAGCGGTCTGCCACAGCTCCTCGATCAGCAGATGCTCACTGACGGGCCTGCCGCCGGCCAAGGCCACGTGAGCCGCGATCAACCGTTGCTTGTCGCTACGGACCGACTCGGTGACGCCCTCGGCGAGCACGCTGACAGTGCCCAGCACCAGGACCTCAACCATGAACCCGGACTCCCCCTAGTTGTGGCCCGCCACCATATAGACACCCGGTGCCTCCTGCGGCCGGGGCACTCCGGAGCCGGCAGCCTCGGGTGGCATGCCGGTGGGCGACACCCGTGCCTGACCGGGATGGACGGTCAGGTCTGGCAGAGCACGACCACCGACTCGGCGGTCAGCGTGAAGCTGCTCCCTGCGCGCACCACCGTGCCGTCGGGCATGGCGGGATCGGTGGAGAGCACCACCGCAACGCTGACGCTGCCGGTGGGCCGCGGCTTCCTGATCAGCTCGGCCAAAGCCGTCATGCTGCAAATCGCGACGCCGTACGTCGTGCCCGACGAGATGGAAGACGTCACCGAGATCGCCAACACGATCAACGGGCAGCTTGACGAGTGGGTGCGGCTGATCA
>CAZTHV010000136.1:0-8551 GCA_964613165.1 uncultured Marmoricola sp. | reverse complement strand
TGGGAGTGGAATAAATATGATCCGGATCCTTATAAATATAGCATCAGCGATGACTATATATTTCATGCGCGACATGGTTTTCTAGATTTTGACTTTTGGGATGGGGGGCCGTTGGTTTCAGAAAAGTTTGTAGAGATTTGTAAGGGGTTCGGTGCTGAGTTCCGATTGGTGCCTGTACGTATGATCCAGTCAGGAGGAGAGGAAACGAAGAAGAAGTATTTTTATATGTTGTTTTCTGGGCGATATGAGATTCTTGATTATGAGGTATCGGATTTAAAATTTGATACGGACCTAAGGACGGGGGCGGTTCGCTATCATAAATACTCTCCCTGTACGCCTTTTGTTTATTCTGTTTATAAGGCGGTAATCGATGAGAGCAAGATTTCTGGGAGGCATGTTTTCAAATGCTTGGACTTTTCGCGAGATATTGTTTGCAGTGAGGTCTTTAAAGCTGAGTGCGAGAGTAATCAGCTAAACGGCATCAGGTTTATTGAGATAGATGATTGCTACCGAGAAATCGGTAATGGAGACACTGATCGTCCAGAGTTGGAGTCCACGATTTAAATGATTGATTGGGTGTTTGTTATTTGGCTATAGCTCTTGCTGGATAATTGCGGGGCACTATAAGATTTTGATAATTATGCTTCAGGTCTGAAGTGTAGTGCAGAATGGGATTCAAAGTCTTGTGTGATAAGTTTGGTTGCTCGGTTATTTTTGCTTTGGTCTCATATTTTAGTTGAGGGTCGTATGCCGGGTAGCAACTTTGGTGGGGTGAGAGGCTGGGGCGGGTTATCTCCCTTAAATATTGAAAATCCGATTGCGAATGTTTGAGGTGGGTCTTTCTAAGTTTTAGCTATGATGCTCGTGGCGAATTTTTCGCCGAGAACTATATTGGGCACGGAAAATTTGAGGTAGATCCACCTGCAGGTTAATGTAAAATGAAGTGGTATGTTATTGAATATGATGATCAGCGTAAAAAAGGATGTCCAAGTTATTTGAAGGGCGACTTAAGCTATGACTGGGAGTGGGATTCCTATGACCCAGATCCATTTAGGTTTTCTATAAGCAAGGATTATGTATTTAAGGCTCGGCATAGTTTTCTGAATTTTGATTTTTGGTCAAGTGGACCCTTGGTTTCAGAAGATTTTGTAGGCGCGTGCAACATGTTTGGCGCCAGTTATCGGTTAGTTCCGGTAAAGGTTATTCAGTCTGGAGGTCAAGAAGCAGAGAAAAAATATTTCTATATGTTGTTTAGTGGGGCGTATGAGATACTTGATTATAATAAGTCAGATTTATTGTTTCGGACGAACCTAGAGACAGGTGGTGTGGTATATCGAAAGCACTTTGCAAGCACACCATTTATCTACTCTATTTATAGGGCAGTCATAGATGAGAGGAAATTTTCAGGGAACCACGTATTTCGATGCTTAGACATCCTTAATAAAATAGTTTGTAGTGAGGATTTTAAGGGCGAGTGTGAGCGTAGAAAGCTCTTGGGGCTTAGATTTGTCGAGATAAATGAGAGCTTTCATTCAATTGACTACGGCGATAAATCTCATCCAGATTTGCAGTCTTCAATCTGATAAGGGGAACACTATTGCCAGCGGCTCAAACCTTATGGCTACGGTGCCTTAGGGCGCTTGCTTAGCGCCCAGGCGTCCCAAGTCAGCGAAGTTTCGCCTTCGCCCGGCCCACAACCTGATGCAACTCGAGGAGGCCCAGCGGCAAGAGACACGACTCAAGCAGACCACCTGGAGCGAAGAGGAGTGGTCGGCCTACGTGCATGCCAACCCGGATAACCCCGACTTCAACCCGCTGCTCACACCGGCAGAGGCCCAGGCTGACCCCAGCACCTGGGGCGAGAACAAACCCAACCGCCTGCAAGTGTGGGAAGAACATCGCTATGCCTACGATGCCTGGGCAACTGCATCGAGAAGAAGTCCGGTCCGCATACCGAGCGACAATTCCAGTGGGATGCCGAACATCAACTGAGCCGGGTCACCGTCACCCGTCGGCAAGGGCGCTTCACCCATACCGAACACTGGGGCTACGACTATGACCCGTTCGGACGACGCATCGCCAAGTACCGGCTCGATCCACACAACGAAAAGCGCAGCCGTTCCTGGCTGGACGACGAAACCACTCACTATGGCTGGGATGGTAACCGTCTGTTACTGGAGCGGCATGGCGACAGGCAGCAGCTCTACATCTACCAGCCGAGTAGCTTTGTGCCGTTGGCGATGGTGCGCAGTGAAGGCACGCAGACAGAAACTCAAGGATTGCCACCTGAATACCTGGCGCTCAAGGAGCAAGCCCCCGAGCAATGGGCGGGTATGCTCGATAAACTGCCGCGCAAGGTTGCAGCCACGATCCGGCACTTGGAGCAACCAGCCAGTCCCGATAAGAGCCCGGTAGACATCCTTTACTACCATACCGATCACTTGGGCACGCCGAGGGAGCTGACCGACAAGGATGGCCACATCGCCTGGTCGGCGACGTACAAGGCATGGGGTAATACCGCCAAGATCGAGCAGCCCGGACGACTGATCACCGACACCCACGGCAATGTCCAGATCCAGCGGTGGGAGCAGCAGGCCGAACCCGTCGAGCAGAACCTGAGATTCCAGGGGCAGTACTACGATCAGGAAACAGGGCTGCACTACAACCGGTTCAGGTACTACGATCCGGAATGTGGGCGATTTGTAAGTCAGGACCCGATCAGGCTATTGGGAGGATTCAATACTTATCAATATGCACCTAATCCAATAGAGTGGATAGATCCTCTCGGGCTAGCCAAAGACTCGGCGTCTGTTGGTGCTTATAAGGATGTAGGGGGACACCATGTGCATGCGAAAGCTGCTTTTAATGATATGGAAGATTATAGAAAGATAATGAACGAGATGTTCTCGCTAGGAAATAGTTGGATGGATCAAAATAACATTGACCATGACACTATTACAGCGTGTCAACGCCGGGAATTTAAGATTCTTTCTTGCAAATGCAATGGTGGCTTGATTGAAAATACTATGAAAGAGCACACCAAGATTGCTTTGAAGTGCCTTATGGAGGGCGGGGCAGATGAAAAGTCAGCTAGAGGGCTAGTGGCAAAAAGCTTGAGAGAGTTGCGAAGGCTTGGGGTTAAGCAGCCCAGTAGAATTCCATGGGAGAAATAAGATGAAGCGTAGTGAAAATGAAATTCTTAGCGAATTTGGTGAAATGTTCTCGAAAGAGATTCGTGATTCAACTCTGGTTAGGTATGAGAAAATAAAAAAAGGAGAGCTAGGCTCAGCATCCGCCAAAGCGCTCCATGCCAAATTAGAGCTTTTAGATAAAGAATCCATGTCAATTGTTGATGAACTTGTTCTGGATGTTGTTGATGCGGCATTGTTCAGGTTTTTAAGGCTTGTGGAGCAAGAGGGAATAGTTGTTTCTTATAATGAGTGTAACAATGTCGCCGATTTGAGTGATGGCATATCAGGGGAGATTTTTGGAAGTGATGGCTGGATAGCGTTGTATAGTGACTTCCCTCCGTCGGAGCGATAGTAGGATTAGTGTTGAAATGATTTTTCATAGACATGTGATTGGGTTTATTAATATTCCTCTTACGAGTCAGGTGTGCAGATAGCGTATTCACCTGGCATCGGTCCCGCGCTGGTGTTTTTTATGAGACCTCAGGCTCGTTTGTTTTCGGCAGGTTAGTCAGTTGTTTTAGTAAGATGCTAAGTGCATCATCTGCGGACATAGGTACATCATTTATGCCGGACACTGTGGCTACGACTACGGCTTGGGATGACTCATCGCTAAGCGCTGACTCGATCCACTTGTAGAGTCCCGACTAATCAAGGGCAAAAGTATTCAGTCGACTGGGGGAAAAGAACTAGGTGTCAATTTTCTTCTGGAAAGGTAGTAGGTCGTATTCTTGATGCGGCAGCGGGCGGCCCGGCAGTGCCGCTAGATTGGATGGAGCAGCTGCCTGCAACTAATGGTTATATTGCTGGCATCGTTAGGAATTTACCTGTTGGCTATACATATGATACGGTAAAAATTGTCGCTGACCTAGAAAGTTGCTGAGGTGAAAACTTATGAGTATTACTGACCTTTTGGAAGAGTACAAAAATAAGCGCGACTCAGAAATTTTATCAGCGGGAAAGCATGTTATCGCTCCACCTGAAGATGTTTGTGAGAAAATAAGAACTTTAGATTATAATTTTTTTAGACCTATTAGCCCCATGTTAAGGGAAAGATTTGAGTTTTGCTCTGTATGGAGAAATGCTTACCTGTCTCAAGATTGGCTGTCGCTTCAGGATATAAATAATTGGAAGAGCAATAAGATAATTTGCGATTGGGTAGATTTAAGGAAGGATAATTCTTATCCCGGCGAGCCGCTGGAGGACTATCCGGAGAAAAATATAGCGATCTTTTCCATAAATTCTCATGAGCCAGAAGAAATCTATCTAGTGTGGGACGAAGAAGCTGTTGAGCCTAAGGTCTGGCATTACTTTGGAGGGAATTTCTATACCTTTAATTCTGTTGAAAGATTTTTTTTGTATATCAATGGGTTGATAGGGGATGAAGATACTGTCAGACAAGCTATTTGAAATGTGCAGTTAGCGAAAGCATGAGCAAACTCCCTACGGTTGGGGCGGTAGCTACCTAGGCACTTTTCGTAATTATCTAGGCTTTGTACGAAAAGTGCCTACGCTTGGTAACTTGCGGAAATGCTCAACAAACTGCCGCGCAAGATAGCGGCCGCGATCCGGCAGTTGGAAAATGCCACCGAGCTCTAAGAGTGCACTAAGAACTCAGGCTCGGCCTGGTAACATTCAATATCAGGCCGAACCAATTGTCGGATGCATACTAGAATCTTCTTAAACCCTTGTTGTTGTCAGCAATGAGAGGATTCATATGAAAGCTGCAGATACAGTAGGCGAATTCCTTGGCCAGATGCTTGCGTGGGAGAAAGAGCGCCTGGGTATTCTTAAATCTGATTCTTATAAAAATGGCGACGTAAGCTTTCGTGGAGACCAAGATAATAAGTCTCGCAGAAAGTTGATTTCAATAATTGAAAGTTATCTTACATTTCAAGCTGCTATCACTTTGGGAGCGGCCAAGGCTGAAACTATGGGGGTAGGTAGGCCTCCAATTTACGATCAGTCGGTTGTAGAGATTTGTGAAGCCGGAGACTGTTTTTTTATTGTATGCGGCTCGAATAATGGAGGATTATTAGGGCAATTTATTAGATATACGCTGAGAAAAGTAAGTGATAATTGGAGGATTGATCGAGTTCACTCTAGTAGAAATAGAGTGGACTGGAGAGAGAATAACTCTATATAGCCTTTAAGGCCCTGGAGAGCTTGGGCCTAAGATTATTGTAATTATTGCTGATTGGTCAGTCTGCACTGCGAGAAATAAATTTCTTTACCGTTTGGCATGGAAGTAGATAGAGCTGGCTGCTCGCCTTAAGTGAGATTTTGATGACTTATACGAATGATTGATGAAAATTTAATCAGTTTTCTTCGCTCAAGAAATTGGTGGTATAACGAAGAGGGCAGTTCATATAAGCAAGCTTTAAAAAGGCTCGGGCTGAGTCTAGAAAGCGACTTTGCTTTCTTTTTTCTTCATGCTGAAGATGGGCCGGATTTCTCTTGGAAGTCCGATACTTTTTATCAGCTTTGCTGGCATATTTTGAATACAGATTATCTCCAGTTGCATTCTAATTTAAAGAATGTGTTCGGCCTCCCGGATGGGCTTATCCAGTTCTCATCGCTAGAAGGTGGTGGCGCATATTTTTATGATCCTAAGTCTGGTTCAGTTCTTTTGGCTCAATTAGGAGCGAGTAAGTCAGCCTCTAAGTCAGGCAATGTATCAAGAGAGTGGAGTAGTTTCAATGAGTTTGCTATCAGTTTTTTTGAGGTCGGCTAGATTTATAATCTGATTGTAATTTTTTACTTCGTTCGCTCATCAGGCTTCAAACAAAATAGCACGCTTTTCTTATAAGTAAATATGGGCAAAGCATTAGGGTATTTTGATATAGATGGTACTCAGAGCGCCTTGTACATTCGCTTCGCGCTCGATTGCACTGGACCATATCTCAAGACTTCAGGCTAGGAAGTGTTCACAACCCGCAAGAGACACGGCTTAAGGAAGCGAGGAAGAGTGGTCCGCCTACGTGCAGGCCAACCTACGCCTGCGAGTGTGGGAAGAACACCGCTACGCCTACGACGCCTGGGGCAACTGCATCGAGAAGAAGTCAGGTCCGCATACCGAGCGGCTATTGCAGTGGGATGCCGAGCATCAGCTGAGCCGGGCCACCATCACCCGGCGACAAGGGCGCTTCACCCATATCGAACACTGGGGCTACGACTACGACCCGTTCGGACGGCGCATCGCCAAGTACCGTCTCGATCCACACAACGAAAAGCGCAGTCGCCCGTGGTTGGATGAGGAGACCACTCACTATGGTTGGGATGGTAACCGCCTCCTGCTGGAGCGGCAGGGCGACAAGCAGCAGCTTTACATCTATCAGCCGCGTAGTTTTGTGCCGCTGGCGATGGTGCGCAGTGAAGGGTCGCAGACAGAAACGCAAGGATTACCATCGGAATATCAGGCTCTCAAGGAGCAGTACCCCGAGCAGTGGGAAGCGACACTCGACAAGCTACCGCGCAAGATAGCGGGCACGATCCGGCAGCTGGAGCAGCCGGGGAACTCTAGTAAGAGCCCAGTAGAAGTTCTCTACTACCACACCGATCATCTAGGTACTCCAAGGGAGCTGACCGACAATGACGGTCATATTGTCTGGTTCGCAACCTACAAGGCATGGGGCAATACGGCGAAGATCGAGCGGTCCGGACGGCTGATTACGGATACCCAAGGCAATGTTCAGATTCAGCGGTGGGAGGAGCAAGCTGAAACCATTGAACAGAACCTGAGATTCCAAGGGCAGTACTACGATCAGGAAACAGGGCTGCACTACAACCGGTTCAGGTATTACGATCCGGATTGTGGGCGGTTTTTAAGCCAGGATCCGATTAAATTACTAGGAGGAGTCAATAGTTATCAGTATGCACCGAATCCTATTGAATGGATTGATCCCTTAGGCCTATGTCGGTGCCCAGAAGCTAATGAAGCTGTTGATCCGAACTCTCTTATTCGCAGTCATAGCATTGAAGGTAAACGCTCGACGCAACGAGTTGAGGAGATTGCTGAAAGCATGAGAGCTGAAGGATATAATGGCCCACCTATTGATGTGGTGGAGCATAATGGCAATAGGTATATTATTGATGGTCATCATCGAGCAGCTGCTGCAAGAAGAACTGGAACGCAAGTTCCAGTAAATGTTGTGGATGATGTTGCGCAGCATCCAAGCTCATATGGCACTGTCGAAGATGTAGTGAGGAGTGCTGAATCTGCTGGTCCAGATCGCTTGCCGCCACGCAGGAGGTAAATCTCATGAGTTATATAGTGGAAATTATTTTTGAATATTTACAGCTATCAGAGACTTTATTAAGGCGACTTCAGACATTAACGGGCGAGGCAAATCTAATGCAGGCCTGGAGATGTGGGCGGCTTACAAAGTCCGGAAGATTTTTAGATGTTTATTATGAGTTTCATGGGGGTGGTATTTATATTAGTGGGAAGGAGGGGGAAGTTGAAATTGATTTTTGCCCTGACGGTCAATTTTATGGATTTGACTCTTGGCGGCTATGGCAGTTCATCAAGTCATCGAATAAGTATGTTGGGTTTAGGGGTGAGGCGGCGGTAAAGTTGGCTTTAGAAGAAGGTCGAGGGAAAGGTTTCTTGATTAAGATTCCACATACGAATCTTTATAAGCTCTCTGGTGAGAGAGGATTATAGTGCGATACCTAGGTCAGTATCATCCCCCAGCAGAGGCGCTTCATCCATGCCGAACACTGGGGCTACGACCCGTTCGGACGCATCGCCAAATACCGGCTCGATCCACACAACGAGAAACACAGTCGCCCTTGGTTGGATGAAGAAATCGCCCACTATGACTGGAATGGCAACCGCTTGCTGCTGGAACGGCACGGCGGTAGGCAGCAGCTCTATGTCTACGAGCCGGGGAGCGTCGTGCCACTGGCGATGGTGCGTAGTGAAGGCACGCAGGCAGAAACGCAAGGATTGCCAGCGGAATATCAGGCGATCAAGGAACAGTACCCTGAGCAGTTGGGCACAACGCTCGACAAACTGCCGCGCAAGATAGCGGCCGCGATCCGGCAACTGGAGCAGCCGGCCCGTCCTGATAAAAGCCCGGTAGACATCCTTTACTACCATACCGATCACTTGGGCACGCCGAGGGAGCTGACCGACAAGGATGGCCACATCGTCTGGTCGGCGATGTACAAGGCATGGGGTAATACCGCCAAACTCGAACAGCCCGGACGGCTGCTCACCGACACCCAAGGCAATGTCCAGATCCAGCGGTGGGAGCAGCAGGCTGAACCCATCGAGCAGAATCTGAGATTCCAAGGGCAGTACTACGATCAGGAAACAGGTCTGCACTACAACCGACTCAGGTACTACGATCCAGACT
>CAZTHV010000135.1:5129-8636 GCA_964613165.1 uncultured Marmoricola sp. | reverse complement strand
CGCGGTCAAGGCACGCAGCGCAGCCCAAGTTCAGATCAAGTCCCTCATGGTCACCCTGCTCACAAGACCAGTCGACATGCCTCGCATCGATGACCTACGGCTCCTGCGTCAAGAACGCGGCATCTCCCAGACCACCGCAGCCGCAGCCCTCGGACTCTGGCCCGGACGTATCTCCGACCTGGAACTCGGCCGCCGTCGCGACGACGCCCTCGCCGCGACCTACCGGCAATGGCTCCAAACGCAAACGACGACGCTCCTACCGGCTTGACAGCCAATAGGAGCGTCATCACGACGTACCCCCGACGGGATTCGAACCCGCGCTACCGCCTTGAGAGGGCGGCGTGCTAGGCCACTACACAACGGGGGCCTTGAGCGGACGTGACTCTAGCGTCTGGCGGATGCAGGAGCCAAATCGTCGCACTCGCTGGGATACAAGGACTCGAACCTTGACTAACTGGACCAGAACCAGTCGTGCTGCCAATTACACCATATCCCACTGAAACGGACACCCCGCTGGGCCTGGACCGCGGCGGGGAACCGAGGGATGACCTTACACGGGGCGCGGCTGAGCCTCCAAGGCGGGTGGCGGTGTCGTGCGGTCCGAGACGCCCATGCGCCGGGCCACCCACAGCACCAGCAGCAGGTAGACCCCGTTCTGGGTGATCGTCAGCACGATGTTCCACCAGGACACCTCGGAGACGTTGAGCGAGTCGTCGATGCTGCCCAGAGCCAGCGCGAACCCGAAGGCGAACAGGTTGTTCCACACGTGAAGTGCGATCCCCGCCTCCAGGCCGCCGGTGCGGTGCACCAGATAGCCCGCCATCAGCCCGAAGGTGAACCGGTCGAGGAAGAGCGGCGCGTTCTGCACCCCGTGCGCGAGGGCGAACAACGTGGCACTGAGCAGGATCGCGAACCACGGCGAGCGGGTCAGCGAGCCGAAGGCCTGCATCGCGTAGCCACGGAAGGCGTACTCCTCCCCGATCGCCTGCAGCGGCGTGGTGAGCAGCACCACCACGGCCAGGATCACCATCTCGCGGTTGACGTGGTTGACCGCTCCGGTCAGCTCGTCGACGTCACCCGGCAGGAAGACGCCGACCACCAGCTGAGCCAGGATCGCGACGAGCGAGAGCCCGAAGCAGGCCCAGAAGAAGCGCCACCGGATGCCCGGCTTCACCGACATCAGCCAGCGCGGCCGCATCCGGTGGATCCAGCGCATCGTCCCCCAGGTGATCAGGATCAGCGCGGCGAGCGAGAGGTTCAGCCAGAGCATCGCCGGCCAGGTCACCGTCGTGAGGTTGACGGCCTCCCCCAACGCCTCGGCGAGGGTGCCCTCGTGGTCGACGGCGACGCCCAGCACCAGGACCGGCATCAGCACGAGCGGCGCGACGAAGAGCATCCCGACGATGACCAGCAGCAGACCGACGATCGGCTTCCACGCCGCGTAGGTCCAGGTCCGCAGCATCTGCGAGTACGTGGTCGGCGTCGGGTGCGGGTACGGCGGGATCGATGGTGGGACCGGGGGCGGCGGCGCCCAGCCAGGAGGCCACCCCGGGGGCGGCGGGCCGGCGTACGGCGGCTGCGGCGGACCCGCCGGGTACGCCGGGTAGGCCGGCCACGGCTCCTGCGGCGGCTGCCCCGGCGGCTGGCTCATCAGTGGCTCGCCAAGCTCATGCCAGCACGGCGTCGAGCCGGGCCAGCGAAGTCTCCCGGCCGAGCAGCTCCAGCGACTCGAACAGCGGCGGAGAGACCCGGCGACCGGTGATCGCCACCCGGACCGGCCCGAAGGCGTTGCGCGGCTTGAGACCCATCCCCTCGACGAGGGCAGCCCGCAGCGCGGTCTCGATCGCCTCGGTCGTCCAGTCGGCAGCGGCGAGTGCGTCCCGGGCCGCCGCGGCCACGCGACGACCGTCCTCGTCGAGCACCTTGGCGACGTCATCGGCGTCGTAGGCGACCTCGTCGACGAGGAGGAAGGCGAGCATGTCGACCGCCTCGGTGAGCTTGTTCATCCGCTCGTGGACCAGCGGCATCGCGGCGACGAGCATCTCGGACTGGGCCGATGTGGGCGGGTCGGCGAGCAGCCCGGCGCCCTGCAGATAGGGCACCACGCGCCGGCCCATCTCCTCCACCGAGAGCAGCCGCATGTGCGACCCGTTGATCGCCTCGGCCTTCTTCAGGTCGAAGCGGGCGGGGTTGGGGTTGACGTCGCCGATGTCGAACTTCTCGACCATCTCGGCCAGGGTGAAGACGTCGCGGTCGGGCGCGATCGCCCAGCCGAGCAGAGCCAGGTAGTTGAGCAGCCCCTCGGGCAGGAAGCCGTCCTCGCGGTAGCCGAGCAGGCTGGCACCGGGATCGCGCTTGGAGAGCTTCTTGTTGCCCTCGCCCATGACGTAGGGCAGGTGGCCGAACCGTGGCGTGCTCCCGTTGCCGATCCCGACCTGCTTGAGCGCGTCGTACAGCGCGATCTGGCGCGGCGTGCTGGAGAGCAGGTCCTCGCCGCGGAGCACGTGGGTGATCTCCATCAGGGCGTCGTCGACGGGGTTGACCAGCGTGTAGAGCGGATCGCCGTTGGCGCGGGCGAGGGCGTAGTCGGGGACGAACTGAGTCTCGAAGGCGATCTCGCCGCGCACCAGGTCGTCCCAGCCGATCGAGCCGTCGGGCATCCGGAAGCGGGTCACCGCGGGGCGGCCGGCGAAGGCGTTGAGCTGCTCGTCGGCGAGCTCGCGGCAGAAGCCGTCGTAGCCCATCACCTTGGAGCCGCTGGCCTTGCGCCGGGCCTCGACCTCGTCGTTCGTGCAGTAGCACTGGTAGGTGAAGCCGGCCTCGGCGAGCCGGCGCAGCGCGTCGGCGTACAGGTGGCCGCGCTCCGACTGCAGGTAGGGACCGTAGTCGCCGCCGGCCTCGGGGCCCTCGTCCCAGTCCAGGCCGAGCCAGCGCATCACCTCGATGATGGCCGCCAGCGACTCGTCGGTGCTCCGCTCGCGGTCGGTGTCCTCGATGCGGAAGACGAAGGTGCCACCATGGTGGCGGGCGAAGGCCCAGTTGTAGAGCGCGGTCCGGGCGAGGCCGACGTGGGGCGAGCCGGTCGGCGACGGCGCCATCCGCACTCGTACGGCGGCTGGACTGGCCGATCCTGTCGAAGCCTGTGTCATCTCACTCACGTCTCTTCACGGGGTTGGTCAGGTTGCCGATGCCCTCGACGAAGACCTCGACCTCGTCGCCGACCTCCATCGGCCCGACACCGTCGGGGGTTCCGGTCAGGATCACGTCACCGGGCAGCAGGGTCATCACCGAGCTGATGAAGGCGACCAGGGTCGGCACGTCGTACACCATGTCGGAGGTGCGGCCGTCCTGCTTCAGGTCGCCGTCGAGGTAGGTCCGCACGGCGAGGTCGCCGGGGTCGAGCTCGGTCTCGATCCACGGTCCGAGCGGGCAGAAGGAGTCGAAGCCCTTGGCACGGGTGAACTGGACGTCACCGCCCGCGACCTGCAGCGCAAGGACGTCCAGTTC
>CAZTHV010000135.1:4062-5119 GCA_964613165.1 uncultured Marmoricola sp. | reverse complement strand
GTCGCGGGCGGTGACGTCGTTGGCCACGGTGTATCCCCAGATCACCTTGGCAGCGTCCTCAGGTCGGACGTCGCGGCAGATCCGGCCGATCACCACGGCGAGCTCGCCCTCGTAGTGCACCTCGGAGCTCTGCTCGGGGTAGAACACCGGGTCGCCGGGGCCGACCACGCTGGTGTTCGGCTTGAGGAAGATCAGCGGGTCCTCGGGCACGGCCGAGCCCATCTCAGCGGCGTGCGCGGCGTAGTTCTTGCCGACGGCGACGACCTTGCTGCGTGGCAGCACGGGCGCGAGCAGTCGCACCTCGTCGAGGCGGTGCTCCGTGCCGGAGAGATGGACGCCGACGTGCAACGGGTCCCCGTTGAGGGCGACCACCACGCAATCGTCCTCGGGCACCCCCTGCTCGTCGACCTCGCCGGTGACGACGCCGTACTGGGGATCCTCACCCGTGGTGAACCTCGCGATGCGCACTGGCTGAGCCTAGGCCATGGCGCTCGATGCTCGGCCGTCGCGAGCGTCGCATCCACGAGATGGATCGCAAGGCGCCGGAGCGAAGCCGTACTTGGTCGTCCCGCGAGCGACGGCCGGCGACACTCTCCTGGCGCGAGCCGCCCGTGGGGCGGCGCGCAGCAGGCCACGGTATCGGGCGGCATGGCCTGGCGACGTACCCTGCTCGCCGTGGAATCGACCGTCCTGGACCGCGACGCCTGGAGCGCCCGTGCCCGGGCGCACGAGGAGCGGGTCGACGTGTGGGTGCGGCCGCACGTGGAGCGGCGGCGACGCGGCGAGCCGCATCCGGTCCACGACTTCCTCTTCACCTACTACTCCCACCGGCCTGCCGCGCTGCGCCGCTGGCACCCCGGGTTCGGCGTGACACTGCTCGACGCGCCGGAGTACGCCGGTCTCAGGGGGTACGACGACGCCGCGACCGTCGCCGCGGACTTCCTCCACTCCCGGCTGCCGCTGATCGAGTCCATCCACGCCCTCCTGGTCGCGACCGCCTCGCGGCCGACAGCGCTGAGCTGCTTCGGCCTGCACGAGTGGGCGATGGTCTACCGCG
>CAZTHV010000135.1:0-4052 GCA_964613165.1 uncultured Marmoricola sp. | reverse complement strand
GTGCCGCTGCGGCTCGGTGCCGCCGGCACCGACGCGGTGGTGGAGTCCCACCGGATCGTCTGCTCCCACTTCGACGCGTTCCGCTTCTTCACCGGCGCCGCCCGCCCGCTCAACACCCTGCAGCCCGGCCACGACGACCGCGCCGCCTTCGAGCAGCCCGGCTGCCTCCACGCTGGGATGGACCTCTACAAGCACGCCTTCCGTCTCTCGCCCCTGGTCTGCTCCGACCTCGTTGCTGACTGCTTCGCCCTCGCCTGGGACATCCGCGTTCTCGACATGCGCGCCTCCCCCTACGACCTCGCCGACCTCGGCCTCTCCCCCGTCCGCATCGAGACGCCGTCGGGGAAGCAGGAGTACGCCGCCGCCCAACGCGCCTTCGCCGACCGCGCCGCGCCCTTTCGCCAGCGCCTCATCGACGAGTGCGAGCGCCTGCGACGCGCCATCTAGCGTGTGGTCTGCCGGCGCCTGGTGCCGGCAGACCACACGCTAGATGCGGTTCCTACGGCGAGCCGACCGGCTCGTCAGGGGCGGATCAGGGGAAATCCGGATGGCGGAGCGTCGGGGGCAGCCCTTAGGTTCGACGGAGGACACGCCAACTCCCTGACCAACCCGGAGGGACCATGCCCGAGACCAGCCCCCAGCACGGCCGCGCGGCGGCCGCTCGCGCCGTCGACCTGACCAAGACCTACGGCAGCGGACAGGCCGAGGTGCGCGCCCTGGACGGTGTCACCGTCGATCTGTACGCCGGTGAGTTCACCGCCATCATGGGCCCCTCCGGCTCGGGCAAGTCCACGCTGATGCACTGCCTGGCCGCGTTGGACACCCCCACCGACGGCAGCGTCCTGATCGGCGAGGACGACCTGGCCCGCCTGAACGACAAGGAGCTGACCCTGCTGCGCCGGGACCGGATCGGCTTCGTCTTCCAGGCGTTCAATCTCGTGCCGACCCTGACCGCCAAGGAGAACATCCTGCTACCGCTCTCGATCGCCGGGACCGAGCCGGAGCCGGAGTGGTACGACACGGTGATCGGCACCGTGGGGCTCGCCGACCGGCTCGGCCACCGGCCCAACGAGATGTCCGGTGGCCAGCAGCAGCGGGTCGCCTGCGCCCGCGCGCTGATGAGCCGTCCGGAGGTGGTCTTCGCCGACGAGCCGACCGGCAACCTGGACTCGACCTCCGGCGCCGAGGTGCTGCGCTTCCTGCAGCGCAGCGTCCGCGAGTTCGGGCAGACCGTCGTGATGGTGACGCACGATCCGGTCGCGGCGTCGTACACCGACCGGGTGCTCTTCCTCGCCGACGGCAAGCTGGTCGACGAGCTGCGCAAGCCGACCACCGAGTCCGTGCTCGAGCGGATGGGCCGGCTGCAGCCGGCCGTGACCGGGGCCTGAGCGATGCTGAAGGTCACCCTCCGCAATCTGCTGGCCCGCAAGGTCCGGCTGATCCTGAGCGCCTCGGCCATCGTCATCGGCGTCGCCTTCGTGGCCGGCACTCTGGTCTTCACCGACACGATGGGACGCAGCTTCGACGGCATCATCAAGGGCAGTACGCCGGACGTCACCGTGCGGCCGGACGCCTCCGGCTCGTGGGACGACGCCTCGGCGCTCATCGATACCCGGACCATCTCCGCCGAGACCCTTGCCGAGCTCGAGGGCACCCCCGGCGCGGCCCGGGTGGACGGCAACATCAACAACCTGACGCTCTTCGTGATCGGCAGCGACGGCAAGATCGTCGGCGGCACCGGCGCGCCCACGATCAGCGGCAACTACAACGACGCCCCCTCGATCACCGGCGAGCCCGCGCTCAGCATCAGCGAGGGCCACGCGCCGGAGGGCGCGGACGAGGTCGTCCTGGATCCGCGGACCGCCGAGAACGCCGGCTACGAGATCGGCGACACCGTCACGATGGTCAGCGCCGGCGCCAGGCCCAAGCTCACCGCCGAGCTGGTCGGGCTCGCCCAGTTCGGCGGCGGCGGCCTCGCCGGCGCCTCCCTGGTCCTCTTCGACACCAAGACCGCGCAAGATCTCTTCCTCGGCGGCCAGGACGCCTACAGCACCGTCTCCCTGGCGGCGGAGGAAGGCGTCTCCCAGAAGACCCTGGCCGCCAACGCCCGGCAGTTCCTGCCCGACGGGGTCGAGGCGGTCACCGGCGACAAGGTCGCCAAGGAGACCCAGGACACCGTCAGCCAGGCGCTCAACTTCATCAACATCTTCCTGCTGGTCTTCGCCGCCATCGCCCTGGTGGTCGGCACCTTCCTGATCATCAACACCTTCTCGATCCTGGTCGCGCAGCGCAGCCGGGAGCTGGCGCTGCTGCGCGCGCTCGGCGCCTCCCGGCGTCAGGTCACCCGCTCGGTCCTGATGGAGGCCCTCGTGGTCGGCCTCGTCGGAGCGACCCTGGGCCTCCTCTGCGGCTGGGGCCTCGCCGCAGGTCTCAAGGCGCTCTTCGGGTCGTTCGGGCTGGATCTGTCGGCCACGCCACTGGTCTTCTCGCTGCGCACCGTCCTGGTGTCGTACGCCGTGGGCCTGATCGTCACCCTGGTGGCCGCCTATCTGCCGGCCCGCCGGGCGTCCCGGATCCCGCCGATCGCCGCGATGCGCGACGACGTGGCACTCCCGGAGTCCTCGATCCACCGGCGGATGCTGGTCGGCGGCGTGCTCACGGCCGGCGGCGTCGTCGCCATGGTGATCGGTCTGCGCGGGTCGGGCGGCACCGCTGCGTCGTACATCGGAGCGGGTGCCTTCGGCATCCTGATCGGCGTCGCGCTGATGAGCCCGGTGCTGGGACGTCCGGTGCTGCTGGCGCTGGGCGCGCTCTACCGCCGGATGTTCAAGACCGTCGGGGTGCTGGCCACGGAGAACTCGCTGCGCAACCCCCGGCGCACGGCCGCGACCGCCTCGGCGCTGATGATCGGGCTGACCCTGGTCACCACGATGTCGGTGCTCGGCTCCTCGGTGAACGCCTCGATCGACGCCGGCGTGAAGAAGCAGTTCACCACCGACTTCCTGCTCATCAACCAGATCGGCCTGGACTTCTCTCCCACCATCGCGGAGGACGCTCGCCAGCTCGACGGCGTCGGCGAGGTCGCCTCGATGCAGAGCCTGCCGGCCCGCATCGACGGCGACACCCGGTTCGTCACGCTGGCCGACGGCGCCTAGATCGCCCGGATGTACGACCTGACCACCAAGGCCGGCACGCTCGATGTCGGGCAGGGGCAGATCGCGATCTCCGAGGAGGCCGCGGAGGACGACGGGTTGAAGCTCGGCGACACTCTCACGCTGTCGTTCCCGACCGGCGAGCAGAGCGCCGAGATCGCCGGGATCTACGGCAAGTCCGACGTGATCACCCGCTTCCTGGCACCGTTCTCCCTGGGCGAGCAGGCCAACGTCCCGCGCTTCGACAACGCGGTCGCGGTCAATGCCACCAGTCAGGACTCGGTGGCGCAGGTCGACCGCGAGCTGCGCACGCTGGTCAAGGACATCCCGACGGTGAGCGTCCAGACCCAGGAGGAGTTCTCCGAGGCTCAGCGGGCCAGCGTCGACCAGCTGCTCTTCCTGATCTACGCCCTGCTCGGCCTGGCGATCGTGATCGCGGTGCTCGGCATCGTCAACACGCTGGCGCTGAGCGTCATCGAGCGCACTCGCGAGGTCGGCCTGCTACGTGCGGTGGGGCTCAGCCGCCGCCAGCTCCGCAGGATGGTGCGCCTGGAGTCGATCGCGATCGCGCTCCTCGGCGCGGTCCTCGGCGTGGTGATGGGCCTGGCCTTCGGCGTCGCGCTGCAGCACGCCGTGGCCGACGAGGGCGTGGACGTCCTGTCGATCCCGGTCACCCGACTGACGGTCTTCGTGGTGCTCTCCGCGCTGGTCGGAGTGCTGGCCGCGGTCTTCCCCGCTCGCCGGGCCGCGAGGCTCAACGTGCTGCGGGCGATCACGACCGAGTGAGTGCGCCGGCGGGCCTCCCGCCCGGGAGGCCCGCCAGCTCGGGATCAGCCGTTGCTGATCGCGCTCGCCCTGACCTCGGCGGGGACCGCGTCGACGATCTCGTTGACCGGCACC
>CAZTHV010000134.1:2002-8668 GCA_964613165.1 uncultured Marmoricola sp. | reverse complement strand
CTCCGGTCCTCTCGGTGGCCGGCACGCTGATCGGGCCGGATCGGCGCCAGACTCTACCAATGCCGGGCCGTGCCGGCTCCGCCTCGGCCGGACCCCCGAGTCGGCGCGGCCGGCGATCACGTACGGTGAACGGCGACCGCGGAGGCCCTGGAGAGGACAAGCACCGTGAGCGGCACGCACCGGCACGATGCGCCAGCGGGGACCTCGGGGTCCGACACGGCATGGCTCTCCTGGATGCGGTTCGTCGCGATCTGCGGAGTGGTCGCGATCCACACCGTCGGCTACAACGCCGCCCGTCCGAACGCCCGCGAGACCCTGCGTGGCCAGGTGGCGATCGTCCTCGACATCGGCGCCACCTTCGCCGTACCGGTGTTCGTGATGGCCAGCGGGGCGTTGCTGCTCGACCCGAGGCTGTTCCGAGGAAACGTCGCATTCCTGCGCAGGCGCACGGGTCGGCTGGTGCCTCCCTTGCTGTTCTGGCACGCGTGGTACGCCGTCCTGCTGACCGTGGTCATCGGACGTGACCTGTCGCCGAGTCTGCTCATCGCCAGGACCCTGAACGGCGACCTCTACACCGCGCTGTACTTCTTCTGGATCATCCTGGGCCTGTCGCTGCTCACTCCCGTCCTGGTGCCGTTCATCGCCGCGAACGGACGGCGTGGCGCCCTCGTGGCCGGTGGCGCCCTCGCCGCCATCCCGGTGATCACCATGGCGACCAGAGGACTCCGAGAGACCTCGGTCATCTTCGGCGACTGGGCGCTCACCTGGTGGTTCCCCTACCTGGGACTCTTCCTCCTCGGCTACGGGCTGCGCGGCGTGGTGCTGCGCGGCCTCGCACTGTGGCTCGTCACCGCGGGGGCGCTGGGGCTCGGCCTGGTGAACGCCTGGCAATGGCGGAACCCCGACGCGCCTGCGTGGCTGCCGGCGCTGACCCCGGTGGGCTACTACAGCCTGCTCACCGTGCTCCAGGCGCTCGCGATCTATCTCGCCTTCCAGGGCCTGGTCCACCCGAACGGGCCGCTGCGAGCGCTCACCGGATCGGCGGGCGTCAAGGTCGGGCGCCTCCTCGGAGACGCCACCCTCGGCGTGTACGGCCTCCACCTCACCGTGCTCTACGCCGTCCACCAGACCGGCATCGGAGGACCGCGGAGATGGAGCCCGACCACCCACGACCTGGGGATTCGCGTCCTGCTCGTGCTGGT
The DNA here is from genome assembly GCA_964613165.1 of uncultured Marmoricola sp. Classification (GTDB taxonomy): domain Bacteria; phylum Actinomycetota; class Actinomycetes; order Propionibacteriales; family Nocardioidaceae; genus Marmoricola. Next base: position 7,466 of record CAZTHV010000134.1, on the reverse strand, counting down.
GGTGACCTACGCGATCGTTCTGGTCCTGCGACGTCTCCGCTATGTCCGCGCCGTGCTGTGAGTCCAGGCGATCACCGAGCATCGGCCCGATAGTCTTCGACACCGTCGACCAGCAGTGATCACAGAGGGGGACGACAAGATGACGAGCATCATCGTCACGCATCCCCTCGATCCCCTGCCTCCAGGTCCCCAGGCCCCCAGACGCGTACTCGTCGGACCGGCGAACTCCGCCGGACAGGCTGGGCTGTGGGCGGGCGCGTTGCGACATCACCTGCCCGGCACCAGTGCGATCGGATTCCAGTACGGCCTGCAGACCGGGACCGCGACGACCCATCTGCGCGCGGACCCGGCGCTTCGTGACCGGTCGCCCGACTGGAACCACCGGTTTCGTGACTACGTCGCCAAGCACTTCACCCATGTGCTGCTGGAGTCGAACCGGCCGCTGTGGCATGAGCCCGAAGGATCGGCGCGTCCCGAGCAGATGATGCGCACGCTCCGCGAGGCGGGGGTCTCGGTGGCCCTGGTGGCGCACGGCTCCGACGTCAAGGTCCCGAGCGCGTACCGACACCTGCATCCGGACACCCAGTACGAGTACCTCGACCCCGACTTCGTGCACGTCCTCGAAGAGATCGCCCGAGACAACGTCAGGACGTTCGCGAGCTTCGAGGGCCCGGCGTTCGTCACGAGTCCTGTCCTGCTCCGCTTCGTGCCATCGGCTCGCTGGCTGCCACTCGTCATCGATACCGCCCGCTGGGCCACGGATCGCCCCGCCTTCGAGCGAGATGTCCCGGTCGTCGTCCACAGTCCCAGCTCGGCCCAGAAGGGCAGCGTGTGGATCGATCCGGCGATGCAGGCATTGCACGATGGCGGGCTCATCGAGTACCGCCGGCTCAGCGACGTCCCGCATGAGGAGATGCCGGATGCCATCCATGACGCAGACATCCTGATCGAGCAGCTCGGCGCGGGCGGATACGGCGTCGCCGCATGCGAGGCGATGGCCGCCGGTCGTGTCGTGGTCGGCACGGTGACGCCGCTGGTCAGACGTCACATAGCCCTGGCCACCGGCCTCGACGTGCCGATCGTGCGTGCCACTCGAGAGTCGCTCGCGGAGGTGATCCGGTCCCTGGTGGTCGACCCGGTGGGCTCTCACTCGCTTGGTGAGGCCGGCAGGGCCTACACCCGGACGCTTCACGATGGCCGATATGCCGCGGCGGTTCTCGGAACGTGGATTCACCCGGCCACCGCGGATCCGGCCCCGGAGCCGCGACCGGCCCCAGCGGTCGCCCCAGTGGTCGCCCTGGAGACCACACCGGCACGGGCCTGCAGCGTGATCCTGACAGCCGGGGACTCGACTCGATGCCTGGAGGAGACCCTCACCTCGCTAGAGCGACAGACGGTCGGACTCGGGGAGCTCCAGATCGTCGTCGCCGAGCATGCCTCGTCCGGCGATGCTCGGCGCCTGGTCGACGAGCTCGTCTCGAGTCACCCCGAGAGCGTCGTCACCAGTCTCTCTCCCAGCTCGACGACATCCACGGCAGATCTCATTCAAGAGGTCGCGAACGGCCGCTACGTCCTCTTCCTCCGAGTCGGCGAGATCCTCGAGGCGGACGCGCTCGAGATCCTGGTCAACCACGCCGATGCCTGGGAGTCCGACGTGGTCTTCGGGCAGCTGTCCTCCGGCAGCGAGCGCGAGGATCCGCCCGGTCCCCGGCCGCGCCTGCGCGACCTCGACCTACAGTCGTCCGCGCTGCCGGACTACCTGTCGCATCCCCGGCTGTACCGGCGGGAGCTCCTCGCGCGGATCGCCCCACACCGCCGATCACCCCTGTCGCCGTCACGTGACCTGCTCTTCACCGTCGCGGCGATGGTCCGAGCCCAACGCGTCTCCTTGATCGGCACGACCGTAGCCCGACGCTGCGAACGACACCGGAGCCGGCCGGATCTCAGCCCGACCGACGGCGCCGAGCGGTACGAAGAGATCAACCGCGCCACGAGGATGATCTCCGAGCACCTCCCGCCGGGCGACCGCCGCGACATCATGATGAAGGCGCAGTTCGACCAAGTGATCTGGGAAGACCTTCGGGACTCGTTCGCGAGTCGCGACAGTGCCGGCCAAGCCTTCACGTGCGAGCAGATCCGCCGGTTGACCGACGAGCACCTCACCGTCACCGTCCTCCACGAGGTGAGCGTCGCTCGGCGCGCGTCCCTCCTCCTCGCGGCTGCCGGTCAGGTGGAAGCGGTGGTCGGCGTCATCGAGTCGAGCCTCGATCCCACCGTCACGACGGTGCCGATCGAGATCGACGGGGACCGAGCCTTCCTCGGATACCCCGGATACGGCACCACCGGTGTCGACCGGGAGGCCTGGCAGATCTTCGACGAGGATCCCTACGACCACGTCGTCCGTGCGTTCGGCCCACCGCGCGTGGAATTCGACGGTACCCAGGTGGTCTTGGCTGGCGATCTTGCGCTGAGAGGCACACCGGTCGTCAAGGCACGGCTCGTCAGGCCGAAGAAGGCACGCGGCCTGGACCGGGTCTGCGATGAACCACCGCTCAGAAGGCATCCGGTCGACCTGGAGATCGACCCCGCTCAGGGGATCTACCGGCTTTGCGTCGAGACCTCCCATCTCCGCCGAGGCCGATACCGGATCCGGGTTGCCACCCGGATCGCCGGGCGCTGGTATGACATCGATCTCCAGCGGGCTGGTCAGGCCACCAGGCGAGTCGCCGCCCCATTGTCCAATGGGCGCCTGGCGAAGGTCATCGCGGACAAGTCCGGGCGTCTCGTCCTTGCCCTTCGGCCCATGCCGGACGAGCCTCGCGGCCGGCGGCGTTGGCTCATGAGGGGCACCTGGGCACGGAAGAGCACGGCCGAGCAGCGGGAGAGGTCATCCTCCCCACGTCCACGATAGCGCCGCTCGAGCGAAGCTCTGCGACGCGGTGGGACGGCTCGGAGGATTGCGACCGGCCGGCCGCGACCGGCTCAGGCCCGCTTGACGGCGCCCTCGATCGCGGCTTGCCCGGCAGCGAACTCAGCCGCGATCTCGGCCGCCTTGGCGTCCCAGGTGGCCAGCTCGGCGGCAGGGCCGGCGGCCTCCTCGTGCGCCTCGCGCACCGCGGCCAGCTCGTCCTCGAGCTCGGTGACCCGGTCGTGCGCCTCCTCCAGCTCCGCCTCGCTGCTGTCGGCGCGGCGGGTGACGTCGGCGAGCCGGCGCTGCGCGGCCACCAGCGAGGCCTGCAGCTCACGCACCGAGGTGGCGGACTCGGCCAGCCGCTCGGTCATCGCCGTGGTGAACTCGGCGTGCTCGGCGGACCGCTGCGCGAACAGCTCGCGGTAGGCCGTCGCCGTGGCCGCCCGGTCGGTGGCGTTCTCCCGCCGCGACTGGAGAACGCCACCGACTGGAGCACCTCGGTCCACATCATCCGCAGAGCCGCCCAGGCGACGAGGATCGCCACCACCGAGCTGCCGCTGAGCAGAACCGGGGACTGCGTCGGCAGAACCGCCAGCACCGCGGCGGTGGCGACGGCGAGGAGCGTGACCGCCACGGTGACCCGGACGCTGCGCTGTCGCCGACGGGCCGAGCTACGCGTGTTCGCTGCCATGACAGCAGCGTAGGTCGCTAGCCGTCCGCATCCCGGACACGACACGCACGCTCCAGCACCAGGCCGGCCAGCAGCAGGAGCACGCCGCCCAGCGCGGCGAGGCCTGCGCGCGCCACCTGACCGGCGGCCGAGGGCGAGTCGATGCCGACGTGCGCGATGGCGTAGCCGAGGTACCCTCCCGCGACCGCCGCGCCGACGACGGCGCTGGCCTTGCCCAGGACCAGCCGGTTGACCGCCTGGTGCGCCGGCAGCCGGCGGCGGTCGCGATGCAGCGTCCGCCAGGTGACGTACGCCGTGCCGGCCACGACCGCGGCCACGAAGTAGACCACCGTGACCGCCAGCCAGGAGACGTCGGGCACCACCCAGCCGGCGCGCAGGCACACCGGCCGCACCGCCCAGCCGGCCGCGAGTCCCACCAGGCCGCAGCACACCAGCGGTCCCGGCCCGGTGAGCCGGATCCGGCCGGTCGGCTCGGGCGGCTCCGGCTCGTCCTCGGGGATCGGCGGGACGTCGCGGCTCACCTCGTCAGTGGCTCTCGAGCCCCAGGTCCTCGCGGAGCCGGACCCCACTCCGGTCGAGGAGCTCCAGCAGGCTGACGACCGGGCCGAGCCCGGGGAACTCGGCGTCGGGCTCCACCTCGGCCCACGGCACCAGCACGAAGGCCCGCTCGGCGGCCCGGGGATGCGGCAGCACCAGGTGCTCGTCGTCGGCCCTTCGGTCGCCCACCACGATCAGGTCGACATCGAGGGTGCGCGGCTCGTTGCGCGCGCCGCGCTCCCGGCCGTACGCCGCCTCGATCGCCAGCGCCCGCTCCAGCAGGGTGTGCACCGACAGCGTGGTGTCCAGCAGGACCACGGCGTTGAGATAGTCCCGTGAGCTCTCCGGGGCGTCCACCGGCTCCGTCTCGTAGACCGCGGAGATCCCGGTGACCCAGACGTCGGGGGTGTCGGCGAGGGAGTCGACGGCACCCTGCAGGTTGGCCAGGCGCTCACCCAGGTTGGACCCGATGGAGAGCACCGCCCGGCGGATCGGCCGCATCTCACCGGTGATGGTGTCGGCGTCGATGGCGTACGGGTTGGGAGTCTGGTTCACGGTCGGCTCCGGGTGATCGTCAGCGCGACATCGGTGAACGTCGCTTCGATGGGCGCGTGCGGCTTGTGCACCGTCACCGCGACGCCGAGAACCGGGTCGTGGGCCAGGCACACGTCGGCGACGCGCTGGGCGAGGGTCTCGATGAGGTCCACCGGGTCCCGCTGGACGGCCGCAACCACCTCGGTCACCAGGACGCCGTAGTCCACGGTGCGGGCCAGATCGTCCCCGGCCGCGGCCGCCGATGTGTCCAGTTCCAGGTCCAGGTCGACCACGAAGGTCTGGCCCTCCCGGCGCTCGAAGTCGAAGACACCATGGTGGGCGTGGATCTCGAGGCCGCGGACGGCGAGGTGATCACTCATCGCCAAGGACCCTACCCGCGTTCCCCGACGCCCTCGAACCCGCCGTCCGAGCCACCCTCCAGCCAGCGTGACGCCACGCTCAGGGCGTCGAGGTTGCCTCGGACCTGGTGCACCCGCACGCCCCAGACGCCGAGCAGCCCGGCGATCGTGGTCAGCGCGACGGTGGCGTCCTCGCGTTCGCCGACCGGTCGCGGGATGCCGTCCGGCGAGGCCAGCAGCGTCCCCAGGAACGACTTGCGGCTGGAGCCGACCAGGATCGGCAGGCCGAGGGCGTCCAGCTCCGGCAGCCGCCGCAGCAGCTCCCAGTTGTGCTCCGCGTCCTTGGCGAACCCGAGCCCCGGATCCACGATGATCTGCTCCGGCTTGACCCCGCGCGCCACAAAATCATCACGCAGCGCCCGGATCTCGGCC
>CAZTHV010000134.1:0-1992 GCA_964613165.1 uncultured Marmoricola sp. | reverse complement strand
GCTGCGGCGGTCTTGGCGAAGCCCAGGCCGGGATCCACGCAGATCCGGTCCTCCGCGACGCCCGCGCCGAGCGCCGCATCGACTCGCGCGGCCAGCTCGGCGCGCACGTCCACCACCACGTCGCCGTACGACGCACGCTGCTGCATCGTCGTCGAGTGGCCGCGCCAATGCATCGCGACGTACGCCGCGCCGCTGTCCGCGACCGCGCCCAGCATCTCCGGGTCGGCCATCCCACCGGACACGTCGTTGACCACGCTCGCCCCGGCCCGGACGGCGGCGTGCGCCACCTCGGCCCGCATCGTGTCCACCGAGACGCACATGCCCGCGGCCACCAGCGCCTCGATGACCGGGACCACCCGCTCCAGCTCCTCGGCGACGACCGGCCTGGTCGCACCGGGCCGAGTGGACTCGCCGCCCACGTCGAGCAGGTCGGCCCCCTCCTCGCGCAGCAGCAGGCCGTGCGCCACCGCCCGGTCGACCTCGACACGGCCTCCTGCCACGAACTGACCGCCGTCGGAGAAGGAGTCCGGGGTCACGTTGAGGACGCCCATCACCAGCGGCCGGTCACGGACGGGCAGTCCCGCGACGGTACGCCGAGGCAGCCGACCGACCCTCACGCCTCCTCCAGCCTCTCCCGCACGGAGCTACCGCCGGGAGTTGATCAGCATCATCGCCTCGGCGCGGGTGGTCGCGTTGCGCATGCCTCCTCGCACCGCGGAGGTGACCGTCCGGGCGCCGGCCTTGCGGACACCGCGCATGGTCATGCACAGGTGCTCGGCCTCGATGACCACGATGACACCACGCGCCTCGAGGATGTCCATGAGCGCGTCGGCGACCTGGGTGGTCAGCCGCTCCTGGACCTGGGGGCGCTTGGCGTAGACGTCGACCAGGCGAGCCAGCTTGGACAGCCCGGTGATCTTGCCCGACTCCGCCGGGATGTAGCCGACGTGCGCGACGCCGGTGAACGGCACCAGATGGTGCTCGCACATCGACCACAGCTCGATGTCGCGCACCAGCACCATCTCGTCGTGGCCCAGGTCGAAGGTCGTGGTGAGCACGTCCTGGGGTCGCATCCGCAGGCCGGCGGTCAGCTCGGCGTACGCGCGGGCCACCCTGGCCGGGGTGTCATGCAGTCCCTCGCGGTCTGGATCCTCCCCGATCGCGAGGAGCAGCTCGCGCACGGCCGCCTCGGCGCGGGCGTGGTCGAACTCGCGGGGCTCGCCGCTCGGCGGCGACACCGGCCCGATGCTCACGTGGGCGCCCCCGGCGTGGGCGTCTCGCCGTAGGTGTCGCCGTCGTCGCTGGGCGGGGTGAGGATCACGCCACCCTCGGGGAGGGGCGCCTTGGCCGGGACGACCACCGGCGGGATGACCGACGGGATCCGGGTCGGCGAGCCGGTCCACGCGGGCCGCGCCGACCGCCGGCGCAGCGGCTCGAAGACCTCCGCGACCTCCTGCTTGTCCAGGGTCTCGCGCTCCATCAGGGCCAGCACCAGCGCGTCGAGGACGTCGCGGTTCTCCTCCAGGATGTCGAAGGCCTCCTGATGAGCATTGGCCAGCAGCAGCTTGGTCTCGTCGTCGACGATCGCGGCGACGTCCTCGGAGTAGTTGCGGGTGTGGCCGAAGTCGCGGCCCAGGAAGGGCTCGCCGTTGCTCTCGCCGAGCTTGATCGCGCCGAGCCGCTCGGTCATGCCGTACTGAGTCACCATCGCGCGGGCCAGCGAGGTGGCCTTCTCGATGTCGTTGCCGGCGCCGGTGGTCGGGTCGTGGAAGACCATCTCCTCCGCGGCTCGGCCGCCGAGCATGTAGGCCAGCTTGTCGAGCATCTCCGAGCGGGTCTGGGAGTACTTGTCCTCGTCGGGGAGCACCATCGTGTAGCCCAGCGCGCGACCCCTCGGCAGGATCGTCACCTTGTGGACCGGGTCGCTGCCCGGCAGCGCGGCCGCCACCAGGGCATGGCCGCCCTCGTGGTAGGCGGTGATGAGCTTCTCCT
>CAZTHV010000133.1:2867-8697 GCA_964613165.1 uncultured Marmoricola sp. | reverse complement strand
GCGCCACGCACGTCCAGGGCACCCTCAACGGGTACGGCGAGCGCACCGGCAACGTCGACCTGATCAGCGTGGTGGCCAATCTGCAGCTCAAGCTCGACCGGCCGGTGCTGCCCGAGGGGCTGCTGCGCGAGGCCACCCGGATCGCCCACGCGGTCGCCGAGGTGACCAACGTGCCGCCGTCGTCGCGCCAGCCCTACGTCGGGGTGTCGGCGTTCGCGCACAAGGCCGGGCTGCACGCCAGCGCCATCAAGGTCGATCCCGGCCTCTACCAGCACATGGACCCCGAGGGCGTCGGCAACGACATGCGCCTGCTGGTCTCCGACATGGCCGGCCGGGCCTCCATCGAGCTGAAGGGGCGCGAGCTCGGCTTCGAGCTGGAGCCGGAGCTGGTCGCCCGGATCACCAGGCGGGTCAAGGAGCTGGAGGCGGGCGGCTACACCTTCGAGGCTGCGGACGCCTCCTTCGAGCTGCTGCTGGTGGAGGAGGTCGAGGGCGCGCGGCCGTCGTACTTCGAGGTGGAGTCGTGGCGGGTGATCTCCGACTCCTCGCCGGCCGGGGAGGCGCTCTCCGAGGCTACCGTCAAGCTCATCGCCGGCGGCTCCCGCGTGGTGGTGACCGGGGAGGGCAACGGGCCGGTCAACGCCCTGGATCACGCGCTGCGCCAGGCGATCGAGCAGCTCTACCCGGAGGTCGTGAAGCTCGAGCTGACCGACTACAAGGTCCGCATCGTCGACCAGGGCCACGGGACCGACGCGGTCACCCGGGTGCTCATCGAGACCTCCGACGGAGCGTCCTCGTGGGTCACCGTCGGGGTCGGCCACAACGTGATCGAGGCGTCCTGGCGGGCCCTGCTCGATGCGATCACCTTCGGTCTGCGGCGGCACGGCGCGTGAGCGTGGCCGCCCCGACCGTGGATGCGGCGGCCGTCGACGACGCGGCGGCTCGGCTCGACGGCGTCGTCAGCCGGACCCCGCTGGAGCGCAGCCCCCGGCTCTCCGAGCGCGTCACAGCCGAGGTCTGGCTCAAGCGCGAGGACCTGCAGACGGTGCGGTCCTACAAGGTGCGCGGCGCCTACAACCTGATCTCCCGTCTCGACGACGCGGCGCGGGCCGCCGGGGTGGTCGCGGCCAGCGCGGGCAACCATGCCCAGGGCGTCGCCTACGCCTGCGCGGCGCTCGGCGTCCGTGGCCGGGTCTTCCTGCCGCGCACCACTCCGCGGCAGAAGCGTGACCGGATCGTGCTGCTGGGCGGCGACATGGTCGAGGTGGTGCTCCAGGGCGACACCTACGACGAGGCCTCGGCGGCGGCGGTCGCCGACGCCGAGCGGACCGGGGCGACGCGCGTCCCCGCGTTCGACGACGCGCTGACCATCGCCGGGCAGGGCACGGTGGTCCGCGAGGCGATCGAGCAGCTCGGCAGGGCCCCCGACGTGGTGGTCGTCCCGGTCGGCGGTGGTGGCCTGATCGCCGGGACCTCCGCCTGGCTGGCCGAGCGTCATCCCGGCGTACGCGTCGTCGGGGTCGAGCCGGCCGGCTCACCCTCACTCGCCGCCGCGGTGAAGGCGGGGGAGCCGGTGAGGCTGGCCGAGATCGACACGTTCGTCGACGGAGCCGCCGTACGCCGCGTCGGCGATCTCACCCACGCGCTCGTCGCGGCTCACCGCGCCGACCTGGCCATCGACCTGGTCAGCGTCCCGGAGGGCGCGGTCTGCAGCGAGATGCTGGAGCTCTACCAGCGCGACGGGATCATCGCCGAGCCCGCGGGCGCGCTCGCGCCGGCCGCGCTGGGCTCGGCCGCGCTGTGCGACCTCGGCATCGAGCCCGGCAGCACCATCCTGTGCGTCCTCTCCGGCGGCAACAACGACGTCAGCCGCTATGCCGAGGTGGTCGAGCGAGCGCTGGTCCACGAGGGCCGCAAGCACTACTTCCTGGTCGACTTCCCGCAGGAGCCAGGTGCGCTGCGCCGTTTCCTGGACGAGGTGCTCGGACCCGACGACGACATCACGCTCTTCGAGTACGTCAAGCGCAGCAACCGGGAGACCGGCCCAGCGCTGGTCGGCATCGAGCTGTCCAGGCCCGAGGACCTGTCCGCGCTGCTGGCCCGGATGGAGGCGGCGCCACCGCACATCGAGCGGATCGAGTCGACCAGCCCGATGTTCCGCTTTCTGCTCTGAGGTCGGCCTACCCCCGACAAAACCGATACTCCTTGCTCGACAAAACCGATACTTGAACCCCGACAAATCCGCTACTGTGTCCGTATGGCCTATCTGCGGCGCATGGCCGATCAGGCTCTGGCCGACGCGATCGAGACCTTTCCGGTCGTGCTGCTCGACGGCGCCCGGGCGACCGGCAAGACCACCACCGCCTCACGGGTGGCCGCGTCGGAGCTCAGGTTCCCTCGTGACCTTGCCCTGGTGGAGTCGGACCCGGACAGAGTGCTGGCCGGCGCGAACCGACCGGTCCTGGTGGACGAATGGCAGCTTGCCGGCATCGACCTGCTGTGGGCGATCAAGGCAATCGTGGACGACGACCCGCGGCCCGGGTCGTTCATCCTCACTGGTTCGGTTGAGCCGACGGCCTACGGTCCGACGTACCCGCTGACCGGCCGGGGGATCCACATCACGCTGCGCCCGATGAGCCGGCGCGAGCTCGCCGGGGCCGGCGCAGGGCCGCTCTGGCTGGACCGGCTTCTGGCAGGGGAGTTGGCGGTGCCGGGTCGGCGCTGCGCCCAGCTCGGCGTCGATGAGCTCACCGTGACCGGATTTCCCGCCGCGCCGGCACGATGGAGCGCGGACTGGCTGCGGTCCTACGCGATGACGATCGCCGAGCGCAGCGTCGAGGACCGGCGCGATCCGGTCCGTGTCACCCGGCTGCTCCGGGTCCTCGGGGAGTCGGAGTCCCAGGCGGTGCCCGACGAGCACCTGTGGCGGGCGGCTGACATCAACCGGGTGACGCTGGCGTCCTATCGGCAGATGTTGGAGCGGACCCACATCCGCGCCGACCTGCCGGCGTGGGAGAGCAACCGGCTGAAGCGGATCACCACCTATCCCAAGGTCCAGTACGTCGACGCGGCGCTGGCCTTGGCGCTGGCCGGGATCGGACCGGTCGAGCTGGGCCGCGATCCGGCGCTGGCGGGGCGCTACCTGGAGTCGTTCGTAGCTGCCCAGCTCCGTCCCGAGTGCGACTGGCTCGGTGCCGTGCTGCATCACCTGCGGACGAGAGGCGGTGAGCACGAGATCGACCTCCTGATCGAGCTGGAGCACGGAGTCGTGGCGATCGAGGTCAAGGCCGGCGTGCGGCCGCGGCCTGCGGATGCCCGGCACCTGACCTGGCTCCGCGAACAGCTCGGCGAACGGGTGCTGGCGGCGGTCGTACTGCACCGGGGAGACGCCACCTTCCAGCTCGCCGAAGGGGTCTGGGCCCTGCCCATCGCGTCCCTGTGGAGCTGAATCGCCGTGGATCGAGTCGACCAGCCCGATGTTCCGCTTTCTGCTCTAAGGTTCGTCGCGGAAGCCCCTACCGACCGAGGAGACAACCATGGGCGAGCAGGTCAGGTTCGTGCTGGACGAGTCGGAGCTGCCGACGCACTGGTACAACATCGTCGCGGATCTGCCGACGCCGCCCCCACCGCCGCTGCACCCGGGCACCCGCGAGCCGGTCGGCCCGGACGACCTGGCGCCGCTCTTCCCGCCGGAGCTGATCGCCCAGGAGGTCACCGGCGAGCGGTACGTCGAGATCCCCGAGCCGGTGCGCGAGGTCTACCGGCAGTACCGGCCGTCGCCGCTGATCCGGGCTCGTCGCTGGGAGGAGGCGCCCGGCACGCCGGCGCGGATCTACTACAAGTACGAGGGCGTCTCGCCCGCCGGCTCGCACAAGACCAACACCTCCGTGCCGCAGGTCTACTACAACGCGCTCAACGGCGTGACCCGGCTGACCACGGAGACCGGGGCGGGTCAGTGGGGGACGGCGCTGTCCTACGCCTGCGCGCTCTTCGGGCTGGAGTGCGAGATCTGGCAGGTCGGCACGTCGTACGACACCAAGCCGCAGCGGCGCACGCTGATCGAGGTCTTCGGCGGCAAGGTGCATCGCTCGCCGAGCACGCTCACCGAGTTCGGCAAGACGCTGCCTGCCGACCACCCGGGCTCGCTCGGCATCGCGATCACCGAGGCGGTCGAGCTCGCCGCCCAGGACGAGCAGACCAAGTACGCGCTGGGATCGGTGCTCAACCACGTCCTGCTGCACCAGACCGTGATCGGCGAGGAGGCGCTCAAGCAGCTGAGGCTGGCCGGCGAGGACGGCGCCGACCTGGTGATCGGGTGCGCCGGCGGCGGCTCCAACTTCGCCGGGCTGGCCTTCCCGTTCCTGCGGGAGAAGCTGGCCGGCTCGCAGTCGCCGCGCATCCTCGCCGTGGAGCCGGCCTCGTGCCCGACGCTCACCCGCGGGGAGTACCGCTACGACTTCGGCGACACCGGCGGGATGACGCCGCTGCTGAAGATGTACACCCTCGGTCACGACTTCGTGCCGTCGCCGATCCACGCCGGCGGGCTGCGCTACCACGCGATGGCGCCGCTGGTGTCGCACGCCGTTCACGAGGGACTCATCGACGCCGTCGCCCTGCACCAGAGCGAGTGCTTCGAGACCGCGCTGGTCTTCGCGCGCACCGAGGGGATCGTCGCGGCGCCGGAGTCCTCCCATGCGCTGGCCCAGGCACGCCGGGTGGCTGAGGAGTGCAAGGAGTCCGGCGAGGAGAAGGTCGTCGTGATCGGGCTCTCCGGTCACGGCCTCCTGGAGCTCGGTGCCTACGACTCGTTCCTGTCCGGCCGTCTGGAGGACGACCCCCTCTCCGACGACGACCTCGCCGCCGCCCTGGCCAACGTGCCGGTGGTCTGAGGCCGGCCGATCAGGTGCCGCGCACGCGGGTGCCGGCGGTGCCGGCGACCATGGCGTCGAGCTCGTCGAGCGAGCCGATGACGGCGGCGCGGCCGGTATTGCGCGCGAAGGCGGAGACGGCCTCCACCTTGGGGCCCATCGAGCCGGCCGCGAAGCCGTAGCTCTCCAGCTCCGAGGGCGTCACCCGGTCGAGGCGCCGCTGCGTGGGCGTGGCCCAGTCGAGATAGACGCCGTCGACATCCGTCGCGATCACGAGCAGGTCGGCGCCGAGCTGCTCGGCCAGCATCGCGGCGGTGGCGTCCTTGTCCACGACGGCCTCGACCCCGCAGAGGTCGTCGCCGCGGAACATGGTCGGGATGCCGCCCCCGCCGGCGCAGATCACCGTCGCGCCGGACTCCAGGAGAGTCCGGATCGGCCGGATCTCGAAGATCCGCTTGGGCTTCGGGCTGGGCACGACGCGGCGGTACCCGTCACCATCGGGCGCGACGCTCCAGCCGCCGTCGGCGGCGAGCACCTGGGCCTGCTCCTTGCTGTAGACGGGGCCGATCGGCTTGGTCGGCGCCGAGAACGCCGGGTCGTGCTGGTCCACCTCGACCATGGTCAGGATCGTGGCCACCTGGTGGTCCCGGTCGAGCAGGTTGCCCAGCTCCTGCTCGATGACGTAGCCGATCATCGCCTGGGTCTGCGCGCCGAGGATGTCCAGCGGGTACGCCGGCACCTCGACGTACGACGCGGACTGCAGGGCGAGCAGGCCGACCTGCGGGCCGTTGCCGTGCACGATCACCACCTCGTTGCCCTCGCAGATGGCCGCAAGGTGCTTGGCGGCCCCGTGGATGTTGGCGCGCTGGTTGTCCGCCGTGAGCGGCTGCCCTCGCCGCAGCAGCGCGTTGCCACCCAGCGCGATCACGATCCGCATGCCCTGGCTCCCTTCGATCGGTGCC
>CAZTHV010000133.1:0-2857 GCA_964613165.1 uncultured Marmoricola sp. | reverse complement strand
GATCGGTGGCAGGATCAGGGCACCGATCGGGATAGCGTCGGAGCATGAGCGAGCTGCACGACCTGACCGCGCTGGAGCAGGGCGAGGCGATCCGTGCCGGAGAGGTCTCCTCGGCCGAGCTGGTCGCGCACTACCTGGAGCGGATCGACCGGCTCAACGGTGACCTCGGGGCCTTCGTCACGATCGCCCCAGAGCCCGAGCCGGGCGCGGTGGGCGACGGTCCGCTGGCCGGGGTGCCGACGGCGATCAAGGACCTGCAGGCCACCGCGGGCGTCAGGACGACCTTCGGCTCGGCGATCTTCGCCGACTACGTGCCGGAGGTCAGCGACGAGGTCGTGCTCCGGATCGAGGACGCCGGGATGCCCAGCCTGGGCAAGACCAGCACGCCGGAGTTCGGCTCACCCTGCTACACCGAGCCCGAGGGCTCGCCGCCGGCCGTGACGCCCTGGGATCGGACCCGGATGGCCGGCGGCTCGAGTGGTGGTGCGGCGGCGGCGGTCGCCGCCGGGCTGGTGCCGCTGGCACAGGGGTCCGACGGCGGCGGATCGATCCGGATCCCGGCGAGCTGCTGTGGCCTGGTCGGCCTCAAGCCGACCCGTGGACGAGTCTCGGGGGCGCCGATGTACGGCGAGGTCACCGGCCTGGCGGTCGTCGGCCCGCTCGCCCGGACCGTGCGCGACGCCGCGGCCTTCCTGGACGTGCTTGCCGGTCCCGCGGCCGGCGACCCGAGCTGGGCGCCACCACCCGCCGAGAGCTTCCTGGCCATGTGCGATCGGGAGCCGGGGCGGCTGCGGATCGGGCGCCTCGCCATCCCGGTGATCGCCGATGCCGACGTGCACCCCGAGTGCCTGCGGGCCTGGGAGGACGCGAGTGTGCTCCTGGAGTCCCTGGGCCACGAGGTGGTCGACATAGAGCCGCCGATGCCACGGGAGGCGGTGCCGGTCTTCGAGACCTGCTGGGCGGTGCTGACGGCGCTCTCCACGGTCACTCTCCCGGGCGAGGCGCTCGGCATGGTCCGTCCGCTGACCCGATGGCTGGGTGATCGCGGAGCCGAGGTGAGCGGTCCGGAGTTCGGATTGGCGCTGGGCGAGCTGCGTCGGATCGCGGCTCGGGCGCTGATCGCCGTGTCGGCGTACGACGCGGTGCTCACTCCGACCATCGCCCAGCCGCCGCTGCCGGTGGGCGCGTTGCGCGACGACGCCGACCCGGCGGCGGACTTCGAGGCGCAGAAGCGCTTCACGCCGTGGACGTCCATGTGGAACGTCACCGGCAGCCCTGCCGTCTCGCTGCCGCTGCACCAGACCCCCGACGGGCTGCCCGTGGGCGTGATGCTCGCGACGGCGCCGGCGGACGAGGCAACGCTGCTCTCGCTGGCCGCGCAGATCGAGGCGGCCGTGCCGTGGCGGGATCGGCACCCCGCCTGCTGGTAGCCGGGGAGAGGATGTGGCCACCATGCCCACTGCCGGACATTGCCTGATGTGAACCTCTCCGAGCGCGAGCGCCGGCTCGCCGATCTCTACGACCGTTGGGCGGTCAACGTCCACGCCTACGCCCGGCGGCACTGCGGACCCGATGGCGCGGACGACGTGCTGGCCGAGACGTTCCTGGTCGCCGTACGCCGGATCGACGACGTGCCACCCGATCCACTGCCGTGGCTGCTGGTCGTGGCGCGCAACGTGATCGCCAACCAGCGGCGCGCCGCCCGCCGTCGCGACAACCTGAGTGCAGCCGTCGGAGCGCAGCCGCTGACCACGCACAGTCCCGCCGGGGAGGTCGCGGAGGAGCGGCTCGAGATGGCTCGCGCGCTCGGCTCGCTGACCGACGTGGAGCGGGAGGCGCTGCTGCTGGTGGCGTGGGACGGGCTGAGCCTGTCCGAGGCGGCCCACGTGGCCGGCTGCCGGGAACGCGCGTTCCGGGCCCGGCTCAGCCGTGCCCGCCGTCGGCTGGCCGCGGAATTGGGAGAGACACCACCCGACCGGCCCGTCCTGGCCGCCGTCGTCGCCCCCGAGGAAGGAATCTGACATGTTGCTCGACGAACGACTCACCACGCTCGCTCCCGACCCGACCGAGTCCCGGGAGCGCGTTGCCGCGCTGCGTGCCGAGGTGCTCGACCGGGCCCTCTCCGCACCACCTGTGGCCTCGTCCCGGCGCCGCTGGATCGCCGGTGGCCTGGCCGCGGCCACCGTGGCCGCGGCGCTCGTGGTCGGCCCGACGCTGCTGCCCTCGGCCGACAGCGGCAGCCCGAACCCGTTGACGCCGCTGGCACAGGCCGCCGCGAAGTCCGGCGTACCCGCGCTCGGCAAGGGGCAGGTGCTGCACCGGGTGCTGCGGATCAAGCAGGTCGGTGGTGACGGCCAGGTGCAGATCGACCGTCGCGAGGACTACTGGACGCTCGCCGACGGTCGCGAGTACCGGCGTATGGCCGACTTCCGGCCGGGGATCGCGCCGCGGTACCGCGTGGTGACCGACTACACCTCTGTCGTCGGAGGCAACACCTTCAGCCCCGCTCAGCTCGCGAAGCTCCCTACGGAGCCGGAGGCACTGCTCGACGCGATCGGCGAGTCTCGACAGGCCGAGAGCTCGTCGGACTTCGATATGCGCAGGGACCTCCTGCTGCAGATCATCTACCGGGGCTATGCCCCCGCCAAGGTGTGGGCCGCCGCGATCGAGGCGCTGGGCAGCTTCCCCGAGGTGAAGGTCAGCCACGACCAGGTGGGGCTGACCACGGTGAGCTTCTGGATGGACTCCAAGCAGGGCACCGACACGATGGTCTTCCGCGACAGTGACGGCGCGCTGGTCAGTCAGCGGGCCGACACCGCGCAGGACGGCGGCGCCGTCGAGACCGTCGAGGTGCCGG
>CAZTHV010000132.1:7418-8744 GCA_964613165.1 uncultured Marmoricola sp. | reverse complement strand
CGCCGTTCATGCCCGAGGACGTCGTCTACATCTCGCTGATGAAGGGGGTCGAGCTCGGCACCACCAAGCGGATGAGCGAGGTCATCGCCGAGGTGACCGGCGCCGGACCCGAGCGGATCGGCGTGGTGACCGGGCCCAACCTGGCGCGGGAGATCGCGCTGCGTGAGCCGGCCGCCAGCGTGGTGGCCTGCGCCGACGAGGCGGTCGCGGAGCGACTGCAGACTCTGTGTCACACCCGCGCGTTCCGCCCCTACCGCAGTACCGACGTCATCGGCTGCGAGGTCGGCGGTGCCTACAAGAACGTGGTCGCGCTGTGTGTCGGGATGGCCGTCGGGCTGGGCTTCGGCGACAACACCACGGCGTCGGTCATCACCCGTGGGCTGGCCGAGACCGCCCGGCTGGCGACCGCCCTGGGCGCCGACCCGATGACGCTGATGGGCCTCGCCGGGCTGGGCGACCTGGTGGCCACCTGCTCCTCGCCGCTGTCGCGCAACCGCACGTTCGGGGAGAGGCTCGGGCAGGGGATGACCACCGAGGAGATCTACGCGACCACCAAGCAGGTCGCCGAGGGCGCGAAGTCCTGCTCCTCGCTGCTCGCGCTGGCCCGGGCGACCGGGGTGGACGCTCCCATCGCCGAGCACGTCGACGCCGTCGTCCGCGGCGAGATCACCGCCCGCGACATGATGGATGCGTTCATAGCCCGCGACACCAAGGCCGAGCGGGACTAGCGTGCGATCTCCCGGCGCCAGACGCCGACAGATCGCACGCCAGACCTCTACGAGGCGCGGGTGAGCGCGGCGTCCAGATCGGCCCAGAGGTCGTCCACGTGCTCGATGCCGACCGACAGCCGGATCAGGCCCTCGGGGATGGTGGCCGGCTCGGTGGCCCAGCGCCGCCGCCGCTCCAAGGTGGACTCGACACCGCCCAGGGAGGTGGCGTGCACCCACAGCCCGGTGTCGTGGGTGACCCGGTCGGCGGTGTCGGCGTCGGCCACGACGAAGGCGATCATGCCGCCGAATCCGGGGTAGCGGACCTCCTCGACCAGGGGGTGATCGGCGAGCCGTCGGGCCAGCTCGGCGGCGTTGGCCTGGGCGCGCTCGACCCGCAGCGACAGGGTGCGCAGCCCGCGCAGCGCGAGCCAGGCCTCGAAGGCGCCGGGGATGGCGCCGTACAGGTCTCGACGGCTCTTGAGGACGCCGTACAGCTCATCGTCGCGGGTCAGCACCGCGCCCATCAGCAGGTCGGAGTGCCCGGCGATGTACTTCGTCGCGGAGTGCACCACCAGGTCCACGCCCTCCTCCAGCGGTCGCTGCAGGACCGGGGTGG
>CAZTHV010000132.1:0-7408 GCA_964613165.1 uncultured Marmoricola sp. | reverse complement strand
CGAAGGTGTTGTCGACGACGACCCGTGCTCCCGCCTCGTGCGCCCCCGCGGTGATGGCCGCGATGTCGGCGATCTCCATCGCCGGATTGGTCGGCGACTCCAGCCAGACCAGCGCGGCGTCCTCGCAGGCCGCCACGACGGCCGCGGTGTCGGTGACGTCCACCAACCGGGTCCGCAGCCGTCCGCGTGCCTCCTGGTCGCCGAGCTGGGAGATCGTGCCGTTGTAGGAGTGGCGGGCCGCGACGACCGTCTGGTCGAGCCCGACCAGGTCCAGCACCGTAGCCACTGCGGCGAGCCCGCTGGCGAAGGACAGGCAGCGTCCGCCTTCCAGCGCACCGAGCGCCTCCTCGAAGGCGGTCCAGGTCGGGTTGGCGAAGCGACCGTACTCGCGGTCGCCGCCGGCGACGTACGTCGAGGCCATCGTGATCGGCGGGTTCAGCGGCGCGTCGACGTCGTGCGGAGGCCGCCCGACGTGGACCGCCGCGGTCTCCCGACGAATGGCTGGGATGGCTCCAGGAGCGGGAACGGGCATGCAGACAGGTTGACATAGGGCCGACATAGGTAGGGTCTGCGGGGTGAGCGAGCCCACCAGCCGCAGACCCCGGATCGCCGTCGTCTTCGGAGGCCGGTCCAGTGAGCACGCCATCTCGTGCATCTCGGCCGGAAGCGTCATCGCGGCGCTGGACCCGACCCGCTACGAGGTGATCCCGATCGGCATCCGTGCCGACGGCCACTGGGTGCTGGAGTCGACCGACGCCGCCCGGCTCGCCCTCGGCCCGTCCGGTGAGCTGCCGTCGGTGGCGGGCGAGACGGTGGTCAGCCTGACGGCGAGGGCCGATCTGGTGGTCCACGAACCCGGCGACGTGCCGGCCAGTCTCGGCGAGGTCGACGCGGTCTTCCCGGTGATGCACGGGCCGTGGGGGCAGGACGGGACGCTGCAGGGGCTGCTGGAGCTGGCCGGCATCAGGTACGTCGGCGCCGGCGTGCTCTCCTCGGCGGTCGGAACGGACAAGTCCTTCATGAAGCTGCTCTTCCGGGCGCAGGGACTGCCGGTCGTGCCGTGGGTGACCGTCCGGGCAGCGCAGTGGGAGCGTGACTCCGCCGCGGTCCGGGCGTCGGTGGAGGCACTCGGCTACCCGGTCTTCGTCAAGCCGGCGCGGGCCGGCTCCAGCTTCGGGATCAGCCGGGTGGACTCCGCCGAGGAGCTGGATGCCGCGATCGCCGAGGCGCAGCGGTTCGATCCCAAGGTGCTGGTCGAGGCCGCAGCAGTCGGTGCCCGCGAGGTGGAGATCGGGGTGTTGCAGTCGCTGGAGGACGGAGAGCCCGACACCAGCGCGATCGCGGAGATCCGAGTGGATCCCGGGCACGAGTTCTACGACTTCGAGGCGAAGTACCTTCCCGAGCAGAACACCTCGCTG
Source organism: uncultured Marmoricola sp. (assembly GCA_964613165.1). Classification (GTDB taxonomy): domain Bacteria; phylum Actinomycetota; class Actinomycetes; order Propionibacteriales; family Nocardioidaceae; genus Marmoricola. Next base: position 5,990 of record CAZTHV010000132.1, on the reverse strand, counting down.
GACGTCCCCGCGGTGCTGGACGAGGAGACCTCGGCGACGGTCCGGGAGCTGGCCGTCGCGGCGTTCCGGGCCCTCGACGTGGAGGGCCTGGCCCGGGTGGACTTCTTCGTCATGCCCGACGGCGAGGTGCTGGTCAACGAGGTCGAGACCATGCCGGGCTTCACCTCCACCTCGATGTTCCCGCGGATGTGGGCGGAGTCCGGGGTGGGCTATCCCGAGCTGGTCGACCGGCTGGTACGCCTGGCGCTGGCCCGCGACACCGGCCTGCGCTGAGCTGCCGGAGGCGCGGCTACTCGCAGGAGCCGGTCCTCTCGGTGTGGGCGGCGACGACGCCCTCCAGGTCGATCATCACGTTGGCCGGCGAATTGGGCCGGTAGCGGGCCGGGACGGTGACCTCCAGGGCGGGGGTGCGTCCGATGGTGGTCATCACCACGTCCTTGGCGGTGTCGTCGATGGCCGACTCGGGGACGTACCAGTCGATGTCGTTGGCCCGCTGGCACGGTGACGCGCGGTCGTAGCCCTGGGGCAGACCGACCCCGCAGCGCAGCACGATCGGCGGATCGCCCCAGGCGGCGGCGTACTCGTTGCCGCTGGTCTCCTGGCTCGGCTGGTTGCCCACCTGACCGGGCAGGCCGTCCACGATCGCCCGGCAGGCGGCGCGCTGGTCCGCGGGCACCTTCACCGGGTCGACCTCGACCGTGCCGGACCCGCACCCGGCGAGCGCCAGCAGGGCGCACGCGGCGGCGCCCGCCACCCGGAGAGGTGACGGGCGCCGCCGCGCTGCGCGGGTCAGATATGGACGACGGGGCACGTCAGTGTGCGGGTGATCCCATCGAGGGTCTGGACCTTGGCGACGACCAGCTTGCCGAGCTCGTCGACGTTGCGGGCCTCGGCGCGGACGATCACGTCGTACGGGCCGGTGACGTCCTCCGCGAGGATGACGCCTTTGATCTCGCTGATCTGCGCGGCAACCTCGGCCGCCTTGCCGACGTCGGTTTGGATCAGGATGTAGGCCTGGACGACCATGGGCGTCTCCTCTGCTCCGGTGGATACCGACCGGCCTCGAACCTACCCGACACGGGATGGCGTGGAAACCGAATGATTGAGTAGCCCCCATGACAGCGGTCGAGCCCGGCGCGAGCGTCGCCGACGTCGGTGAGTTCGGGCTGGTGCGGCTGTTCTCCAGCCGGTTCGAGCAGGGCCCGGCGGTGTTCCTGGGCCCCGGCGACGACGCCGCCGTCCTGCGGGCTCGGCGCGGCCACATCGTGGTCTCGACCGACGTGCTGGTGGAGAACCGGCACTTCCGCCGGGAGTGGGCCTCGGCGACCGACATCGGGCACAAGGCGGCGGCGCAGAACATCTCCGACGTCAACGCGATGGGCGGCCGTGCCCTCGCCCTGACGGTGGGCCTGGTGCTCCCTCCCGACCTGCCGGCGCAGTGGGTCCTCGACCTCGCCGACGGGATCGCCGCGGAGGCCGCCCTGGTCGGTGCGAGCGTCGTCGGCGGGGACATCACCCGCGGCGAGGATGTGGTCGTCGCGGTCACGGCGCTGGGCGAGTGCGACATCGATCCGGTACGCCGTTCCGGAGCCCGTCCCGGCGACGTGCTGGCCATCGCCGGGCGGCAGGGCTGGGCCGCGGCGGGGCTGGCGGTGCTGGGCCGCGGATTCCGCTCGCCACGCGTGCTCGTGGAGGCCCACCAGCGGCCCGTGCCGCCCTACGAGGCCGGTCCCGCGGCCGCCCAGGCGGGTGCTACCGCGATGATCGACGTCTCGGACGGCCTGGTCGCCGATGTCGGCCACATCGCCGAGGACTCGGGGGTGGTCATCGACATCTGGAGCGCCGCCTTCCCGCTGGAGGAGCCGATGCAGGCGGTCGGCGCGGCCCTCGGCGTCGACCCGCTCGGCTTCGTCCTGGGCGGTGGCGACGACCACCCGGTGGTGGCGACCTTCCCCGCCGGCGTGACGCTTCCCGGGGGCTTCCGCCCGATCGGCACGGTCGGGGAGGGCGGTCAGGACGCCGGGACCGTCACCGTGGACGGGTCTCCCTACGACGGCGTCCCGGGGCACAGTCACTTCTGAGCTGGGCACAGATGCGCCGAGGCGGCGTACCCGATGAACGGGTACGCCGCCTCGGCAGCGGTCAGAGGTGGGTCCAAGCCCGCGTCAGCGGGTCACCTTGCCGGCCTTGAGGCAGCCGGTGCAGACGTTGAGGCGCTTGGGAGTGCCGTCGACCGTCGCCCGGACCCGCTGAATGTTGGGGTTGAAGCGACGCTTGGTGATCTTGCGCGACCACGGACGGTTGTTACCGAAGCCGGGCTTCTTCGCGCAGATGTCGCAGACGGCAGCCACCGGGGCACTCCTTGCAGTGTGTGTTCCAAAAGTCTGTGGTCCCGCGCAATCGGCCACGGGCAACCGCACAAGGATAGACGACCCGATGGCGTGGACGCGAATCGGCCGATCTCCCTGGCCCCCGCACTACTGTGATGGCCTCCACACGGTTCCGGTGACGGCGGAAGGAGACGCGGCGGACATGGTGCCACCGAGCGGGGACCAGCCCCAGGAGCAGGTCCGGCTGGTCTGGGAGCCTGCCCTGGACCTGGACACGGTGCTCCGCTTCGCCGACCTCGTCGTCGAGGACCTGGCCGTCGCCCGCGAGGAGATCGACGCCCTCAACGTCTACCCGGTGCCCGACGGCGACACCGGGACCAACATGTACCTCACCGTCGCGGCGGCGCGAGACGTCCTGCGCGACCGGATGGCCGAGGGCGATCTCGAGCTGGCCGAGGGACTCGGCGTCTACGCCCGCGGCGCGCTCATGGGCGCCCGCGGCAACTCCGGGGTGATCCTCAGTCAGCTGATCGGGGCGCTGCTGCGACGGATCGCGCGGGCGTGGCCCGACGAGCGCCCCGAGCGGGTGCTGGCCGACGGCTATGCCGAGGCCACCGAGGCGGCCTATGCAGCGGTCGGCACGCCGGTCGAGGGCACCATCCTCTCGGTCTCGCGCGCCGCCTCCGAGGCGGCCCAGGAGGCCGCGGCGGAGGACAGCGCCGACCTGGACGCGGTGCTCGACGCGGCCGTGCTGGCCGCCGACGAGGCACTGGTCCGCACCCCCGAGCAGCTCGCTCTGCTCCGCGAGGCCGGTGTGGTCGACGCCGGCGGGCGTGGGCTGTGCGTGGTGCTGCACGCGGCGCGGGCGGCCGTCACGGGCAAGCGGGCGCCCGCGGAGCCACGCCAGGGGCCGGTGATCCCGGTCGTGCACCCGGTGCCGACCGGAGACCTGACCGCCGACGGCCCGGCGTACGAGGTGATGTACCTCCTCGATGCCGACGACTCCGCGATCCCCGAGCTGCGCACCCGGCTGGCGGGCCTCGGCGACTCGCTGGTGGTCGTCGGCGGCGAGGGCCTGTGGAACGTTCACGTCCACGTGGACGACGTCGGCTCCGCGGTCGAGGCCGGGATCGAGGCGGGTCGCCCCTCGCGGATCCGGGTCACCCACTTCGCCGAGCAGGTCAGCCGGGCGCGAGAGCGGCACGCGGAGCGAGGCGGCCGGGCGGTCGTGGTGGCCGCCGCCGGACCGGGCCTGGCCGAGGTCTTCGCCGGAGCGGGTGCTCGGGTGATCGAGGGAGGTCCCGGCCGCCGGCCGAGCACCGCGGAGTTCCTGGCCGCGATCGAGGCGACCGGCGCCCACGAGGTGATCGTGCTGCCCAACGACCCCGACTCGCTGCGCGTCGCCGAGATCGCGGCGCACACGGCCGAGGAGGGTGGCGACGTGCGCGTGGTCGTGGTGCCGACCCAGGCCCAGGTGCAGGGGATCGCCGCCATCGCGGTCCACGAGCCCGGTCGTGCCTTCGACGCCGACGTGGTGCAGATGGCCGGCGCCGCCCGCGGTGCCCGTCACGGCGCGGTCACGGTGGCGGCGCGGCAGGCGATGACGATGGCAGGACCGTGTGAGCCGGGAGATGTCCTGGGCGTCGTGCAGGGCGACTTCGTGGTCGTCGGCGACGACCGGACGGCGGTCGCGATCGAGGTCGCCCAGCGCCTCCTCGGCGGTGGTGGCGAGCTGGTCACCCTGGTGACCGGCGTGGGCGGAGACGGCCTGGCCGAGCACTGCGTCGCCTGGCTGGCAGAGCACCACCGCGAGCTGGACGTCCAGGTCTACGACGGCGGTCAGGAGCGCTACCAGCTGCTGATGGCGGTCGAGTGAGCGGCCCGGTGAGCGGTTCGGAGCGGGTGCGATGACCCAGGTTCGATGGGACTCGCCGCTGTCGGTGGTCGGTGGCAAGAGCGCGTCCAAGGTGGTCTCCGCGACGGGCGTCGCCACCGTCGGCGAGCTGCTGCGCCGCTTCCCGCGGGCGTACGTCGCCAAGGGCAGCCTCAGCGACCTCGGCCAGCTCACCGAGGGCGACATCCTCTCGATGGTGGGCCGGATCGTCCGCTCCGAGCAGAGGCCCTACCGCGACCGGCGCAGCGGCCGCACGGCGTACCGGCTCGAGGTGCGTGTCGTCGCGGAGGACGGCGAGCTGACCATGAACTGGTTCGACCGGCAGAAGCACACCGCGGACTGGCGGACCAGGGAGCTCGCGGCCGGCCGGATCGGGATGTTCTCCGGACGGCTCAAGTGGTGGCGCGGTGACTGGGAGCTGGTCAACCCCGATGCCCGGATGTACGGCGAGACCGCGGCGGACGCCCTCGCCGCGATGCCCGAGCTGATCCCGATCTACTCGACGACCAAGGGGATCTCCACCTGGCAGATCGAGGAGACCGTCGGCTTCGCGCTGGCCGTGGTCGATCGGCTGCCCGATGTGCTCCCGCCGTCCGTGCGCGAGGCAAGGGACCTGTGCGCCGCCGCCGACGCCTACCGCTGGATCCACCGCCCCGACACGCACGCCCAGCTGGCACTGGCCCGGGCGCGGCTGAAGTTCGAGGAGGCCTTCGTCGCCCAGACCGTCCTGGCTCGCCGTCGGGCGGAGCGCGAGCAGGATCCGGCGACGCCGCGCCCGGCGCGCTCCGGTGGCCTCCTCGACGCCTTCGACGCCAGGCTGCCCTTCGAGCTCACCCGGGGGCAGCGGGAGGTGGGCGAGGAGATCGCCGCCGAGCTGGCCGCCCAGCACCCGATGCACCGGCTGCTGCAGGGCGAGGTGGGCTCCGGCAAGACGCTGGTCGCGCTGCGGGCGATGCTGCAGGTCGTCGATGCCGGGGGACAGGCCGTGTTGCTGGCCCCGACCGAGGTGCTCGCCCAGCAGCACCATCGGTCGATCCGGTCGATGCTCGGCGATCTCGGCGAGGGCGGTCAGCTCGGCGGAGCGGAGGACGCCACCCGGGTGGCCCTGCTGACCGGCTCGATGGGCGCCGCCGCGCGCAAGGCGGCGATGCTGGACGCGGTCAGTGGCGAGGCCGGGCTCGTCATCGGCACCCATGCCCTGCTGGAGGACAAGGTGGCCTTCGCCGACCTCGGGCTGGTGGTGGTCGACGAGCAGCACCGCTTCGGGGTCGAGCAGCGCGCCGCGCTGACGGCCAAGGCCGACAGCCCGCCGCACCTGCTGGTGATGACCGCGACGCCGATCCCACGCACCGTCGCGATGACCGTCTTCGGCGACCTGGACACCTCGACGCTGCGTGAGCTGCCCGCCGGACGCGGCGAGGTGCAGACGACCGTCGTGCCCGTGCGCGCGCAGCCGGCCTGGCTCGACCGGGCCTGGTCCCGCATCCGCGAGGAGGTCGAACGAGGCCGGCAGGCCTATGTCGTGTGTCCGCGGATCGGCGACGAGCCGCCGCCGGAGGAGGGCCCGGAGCTGCAGGCCGTCGAGGAGCTGGCGCCGATGCTCGCCGCCGGGCCGTTGGAGGGGCTGCGGGTGGACGTCCTGCACGGCCGGATGCCGCCGGACGACAAGGACCGGGTGATGCGCGACTTCGCCGCCGGCGAGCTGCAGGTGCTGGTCGCCACCACGGTCATCGAGGTCGGCGTCGACGTCCCCAACGCCACCGTGA
>CAZTHV010000131.1:5339-8834 GCA_964613165.1 uncultured Marmoricola sp. | reverse complement strand
AGCACCCGGCGGTCCCCGGCTGCACGCACCTGGTCGACGAGGCGCTGCCAGTGGCTGATGTCCGGCCGCTCCGGCGGGCCGCCCGGCAGCCCGATCGCCCACCCCGCCTTGCGCGGCCGGGCGCTGTCGCCGGCGTACACCACCCCATGCTCCGCGAGCTCCTCGCGGGCCGCCCACATCATCGACTGGATCGCGGTCGTGCCGGTCTTCTGCGGACCGACGTGCACCAGCCGCGTGCCCTCGGGAAGCAGCAGATCGGACATGGGGTGGACCCTACCGGGGCTCGTTCCACGCCGGTCTCACGTGTCCGACCTACCTGGCAGGCTCCCCTCCGTGAACGCAGCCGAGAGCCCGCCACACGCCTGGGTCGACGAATCCGTGCACGTCGGCGCCGGCTTCTACGTCCTGGCGGCGACCATCTGACTTCCTTCCGACTGCGACCGTCATCGACCCGTTCTGCGGCACTGGGTCCGTTCGCCGCGGCGGCGGCTCCACTGGAGAGACGAGGAGCACAAGGACCGCCTGAGGATTGCCCGGTCCCTGGCGGAGCTCGGGCTCGACCATGTCGTCACGATCGGCCGTCCCCTCGACCCGAAGCGCCAGGAGCGGGCCCGGCGCAAGTGCCTCGAGCGCCTGCTGGCGCATCTCCACGGCGACGGGGTCGCCGGGGTCTGGATGGAGTCGAGAGGCTCGGCCCTGGACCGCAGGGATCTGACGATGGTCGCCTCGATGCGATCCTCCGGGATGCTGACCGAGTCGCTGCATGTGGCCTTCGCCCGGCCGCTCGAGGAGCCGATGCTGTGGATGCCCGACGCCGTCGCGGGTGCGGTCTCGGCGGACCTGAAGGGGGTTTCGGCGTACCGAGACCCGATCGATGGGCGAGTAACCGAGCTCGACGTTCCCCTCTGAGCGTCAGCCCCGGCAGCGCGAAAGCCGGGTCCCGTCATGCGGCGGGGGTCCCGGCTTCACTTCCTCACACCCCTCGGGGGGAGGCACCCAGTCAGTATACGGACCCGGGGCGCTATCTGCCCAGGCGGCGGGTGGCCCGGCGGCGGAGCACACCGAGGAGCTCCCGCCCGGTGACCTCCGAGACGACGCGGCCCTCGGGGCCGGTCTCCCGGGTGGCCTCGACCTCAGCCTGGGCTGCCGCGGCGGCGAGCCGGGCCTGGCGGATCCGCTCGTCGGCACGGTCCTTGTCGATGGCCGCCGCGTCGAAGAGCAGCCCCTGGTAGTCGCCCGCCAGCTGGTCCATCCGCGCGGAGGCGCCGGCGTCGACACCGTGGCGGTCGGTGAGGATCTGCAGCTGCTCCCAGACCCGCTCGGCCAGCTCGCTGAGGTCGCGGGGGACCTCCAGCTCGTCCCAGGTCACCTGGTGCCGCCGCAGGCCGGGGTCGATGAACTCGTCCACGGCCGACCCGCCGCCGGCCGCGACGTCCTCGGCGTACCGCAGGCCGAGGTCGTCCCGCAGGCCCAGCAGCACCGGCCGCCAGTCCTCGAGCAGGTCGGTGTAGCGGACGAACGCCCGGGCCTCGCCGCGGGTCTCCCGCTCGCTGATCAGCGAGCTGTTGACCCAGCGGGCCACGTTGAAGATCTCGTAGCGCTTGCGCTTGGCCAGCGCCGCGGGCGACTCGCCGTCGGCCTGGCCGGAGTAGTACGTCGTGCGGCTGCCGACGACCTCGGCGGGGTGCCGCAGCATCGAGATGTACCGGATGCCGAATCCCTGGGAGGCCGCGGCGTCGCGCCACAGCCGCTGCACCCAGACCGAGCGCGGGTCCTTCACGACCAGCTGGTCATGGCCCTCGGACCGGTCCGCGACGAACTCGGCCAACCGCTCACGGTCGTCGTCGGTGATGGCGCGCTGCACCAGCCCGAAGGCCTCGGGGCGGCCGTCGAACACGTTGACCACGGCCCGCTCGGTCAGCCGGTTGTGGAAGCGGACCGCCCACTTGGACTCGAAGAACCCCTTGGGGTTGGAGTCGTTGGCGCCGAGGTACGGGCCGGGCACATGCAGGCCGAGGTGGTGCAGCGTGCCCGACATGGTGCTCGTCCCGCTGCGGCCGGTGCCGGTGATCAGGACGAGGACACGCTCCGTGGCCGCCATGGCGGCGAGACTATCCGGGCTCATACGTCCCCGCGGGGGCCGAGCACCAGGTCCACGAACCGCTCGCCGGCGCGGCCGTCCTCGAGGTCGAGGTACGCCGTCCGGAACGCGGCGTACTGCTCGCGGTGGCGCTCGACCAGACCGGGCAGGTCGGCGAGCGCGGCGGCGACCTCCTCGGTGGTGTCCAGCAGTGGGCCCGGCGCCGTCGGCTCGAAGTCGAAGAGCCAACCGCGGGTGTCGTGGTAGCGGGCCAGGTCCGGGACGTGGAAGACCATCGGCTTGCCGGTCACCCCGAAGTCGAAGCGCAGCGAGGAGTAGTCCACGACGGCCGCGTCGGCCGCCAGGTACAGATCGGAGACCTCCGGGTAGTCGGTCACCTCGATGGTGCCGGGCAGGTCGGTGCGGCGGCGGGTCCGCGCGTTGAAGGCGTGGCCGCGGACCAGGAAGACGTAGCGGTCGCCCCCCGCGCCGTTCAGCAGCCGGTGCGCCTCGGCGAAGTCGAAGAAGTCGACCATCGCGGCGCGCATGTCGTCCGGCGAGAGGTAGTCGCGGAAGGTCGGCGCGTAGAGCACCGCGATCTGGTCCTCGGCGATCCCCAGGGAGGCGCGCACGGCGGCGCGGATCGTCGGCGCCTCCTGCGAGAGCAGCACGTCGTTGCGTGGGTAGCCGATCTCCAGCATCTGTCCGTCGTAGCAGAAGTCGCGGGCCAGCAGCGGCGTGGCGTACGTCGCCGGCGAGACCAGGTGGTCCCACTGCGCCGACCGCTCGCCGTAGGAGCGGATCCGCTCCTCGGGGAGGTCCAGGTTGCGCCAATGCGGCAGGCCCATCTGCTTGAACGGGTAGCCGTGGAACGTCTGCACCAGCACCTGGTGGTCGGGCTTGCGGTGGTACGTCGGCTGGTACATGTTGTCGACGTAGTAGTCGACCGAGTTGATCAACTCGTACCACTCCGCGGTGTTGACCACGACCGGGATGCCGCCCTCGGGCACGACGACCGCGTGGTCGTGGACGGCCCAGTAGACGGGCAGGTCCGAGCCGCGGCGGCGCAGCTCCTGCTGGATCGACAGGCCGTTGTCGGTGGCCTTCTCGCCGAAGTAGGAGCGGAAGAGGATGCCCCGGGTCCGCGTCGTGACGGGCCGCTCCTGCAGCAGGCGCTGGCGGTAGGGCCCACGGTCGCCGCGGACCGGCCGCACCAGCGCCAGCCTCAGCGACGCCTCGGGATCGCGGATCAGCAGGCCCTCGTGGTCGGGGGTGTCCACCGGCACCGGCAGCCGGTCGGCCAGCGGCGCGCCGATCCGCATCGGCAGCTCGTGGACCTCGGCTCCGGCGCGCACGCAGAGGAAGAGCTCGTGCTCGCCGTGCGGGAGCGGCCAGTCGCCGAAGCGGTGGACCGG
>CAZTHV010000131.1:0-5329 GCA_964613165.1 uncultured Marmoricola sp. | reverse complement strand
CACCGGCGGCAGCGACCTCCGCCCCGCGGGTCGCGCCCTTCTTGTGCCGGGTGGAGAGCCAGACCTCGGCGCCCTCGGGCAACCGCCCGTGCACCCGGCCCTCGACGACCAGGCGCTCGCGCTCCACCAGCACGGACTCGGCCTGAGCGGTGAGCCGGTGCTCGGCGAGCGTCAGCTCCAGGTCGGCGCCCGGGACGATCTCCCAGCCCTCGCCGATCCCGGTGGCGGGACCGGGGACGACGAGCGCGGCGAACCGATTGTCCAGGTAGCGCCCGACGATCGACCAGGTCGCCGGCGAGCCCTCCTTCAGCCGGGGCGCCGGAGGAAGGGTGAGCGAGAAGGCGGCGCCGCGGACCTTGGCGGTCACCGACGCCTGACCGCACCGGGCCTCCACGCCGGCCACCCGGCCCGCATCCGGACCGGCGAGCCGGCCCGAGACGGTGCGCCCGTCCACGCTCACCTGCTCGACCTCGACGGAGGCCGGCAGCGCGCGCAGCCGGAGCGGCTCGAAGACGCTGCCCTGCGGGACCACCCGCCGCCCGTCGTCGAGCCGGACCCCGTGCAGCGAGCCGAGGTTGCCCGAGCGCACCAGGTGCGTGATCGGCCCGTCCACGGTGAAGCCGCAGGCGCCGACCCGCACACCCAGGGTCCAGGTGTCCCGCCGGTCCGGCCGGTCGAAGAGCTCGGCGACCGGGATCTCCACGGCGAAGGTGCCCGCCGAGTAGTCGCACCAGCTCACCTCGTTGGCCGGCCAGATGCCCGGCGGCCGCTCGATGCTGTCGACGACGAGCTCGTGGCCGTCGCGCTGGCGGCGCAGGACGACCTGGACCGAGGACTCGTACGTCGCCAGGTCGATGCGCTTGATGTAGGCCCAGCCGGTCAGCCGGCACACCGGCTCGCCGTCCCGGGACTCCCAGGTCAGGCTCTCCAGGGCGTGCCAGAGGACCAGCTGGTCGGGGTACTGCAGGAAGAGCTCGTCGGGCAGCGCGGGATCGCCGAAGCCGGGCAGCTCGACCGGGACGCCGTCAGCCGTGGGCCTCGCGGGCGTGTTGTCGCGCGGCTCCTTCTCCAGCGTGGCCAAGACCTGCAGGTCCTCACGCCGGTCCTGCCGGGTCAGCTCCAGCATCACCCGGTAGATCGGCGGCGTCCGGTCCCAGACCGCCGCCGGCGCTCCCTCGGTGAACTCCAGGACGGTCGCCCGGATGGTCTTCCAGAACTCGTCGTCGGAGGTGCCCCGGCTGCGCAGGTACCAGTGCAGGTGCGAGTCGAAGAGGGTCAGCAGCCAGGCGTCGTAGACCTCCTCGCTGGCCTCGGCCTTCAGCGCGTCCCGGGTCAGGTGGAACGCCTCGATCCGGGCCAGCAGGTCGGGCATCGTGTTGGTCTGCTGGCTGATGGACGTCTTGTCCTCGCGATTGCGGTAGTGGTAGACGACCTCGGTGAGCAGGTCGATGCTCCGCGCCCGGTTGTAGAGTTGGCTGATGATCGGCTGGTCCTCGTAGGCCACTCCCTCGCGGAACCACAGGTCCTGCGCCAGGAAGAAGTCGCGGCGGAACAGCTTGTTCCAGGTGTAGAGGTTGCGCAGCAGGGTCAAGTGCTCGGGCAGCGTGATCCCGCGCCGGATGCCGGTGTGCACGCGCGAGACCCACGCCGGCCGCCAGGCACGAGTGCGGTCGAACCGGCGTACCGATCCGACGACGATGTCGGAGCCGGAGCGCCGGGCGCTGCTGATCAGCGCCCACAGCGCGCCGACGGGCAGGGCGTCGTCGGAGTCGACGAAGGTGAGGTACTTGCCGCGCGCGGCCCGGATGCCGGTGTTGCGCGCCGCGCCGAGCCCGCCGTTGGGCCGGCGGATGATCCGGAAGCGCCCGTCACGCTCGACGAACCGCTGCGCGATCGCCAGCGAGCCGTCCAGGGAGCCGTCATCGATCAGCAGCGCCTCGAAGTCGCGGAAGTTCTGCGCCGCGATGCTCTCCAGGCACTCCTCGAAGTACTCCTCGACGTTGTAGAACGGCACGATCACGCTGACCGCCGGGCGGATCACCCGTCGCAGCTGCCGGTTCTCACGCGCCCATCCGACGGTGCGGCTCGCGTGTCCCCGGAGGCGGCCCCGTAGACGAGTACGGAGGCTCTGGATCGGATTCATGGCGGGGCTCAGCCTACCGACGGCACGGCCCTACCCAGCCGGCGAGGGGAAGAACCTCTCGACGGTACGCCGGGCCGAGTGGCCGTCCTGGTGGGCGTTGTAGACCCGGTTGACCTCGGCGTACTGCTCGGCGTAGCGCGCTCGCACGGCAGCGAGGTCGCGCAGCGCGGCGAGCACCTCGTCGCGGTCGCGCAGCAGCGGTCCGGGGGCGGTCGGCTCGAACGGGAACAGGAAGCCGCGGCCATCGCCGGAGTAGCGCTCCAGGTCGGGCACCAGGAAGAGCATCGGGATCCCGGTCAGCGCGACGTCGAAGCGCATCGAGGAGTAGTCGAGCACCACGGCGTCGGCGGCCAGGATCAGGTCGTTGATCTCGGGGTGGCCGGTCACGTCGAGCACCTGGGCGCCGCTCGCCTCGATCGCTGGCACGGTCATGAAGCGATGTCCGCGCAGCAGCAGCGTGTAGTCCGGCCCGAGGTCCGCGGCCGTCGCCACGACGTCGAGGTGGTCGACCATGGGGGCCGCCCGGAAGCCGACCGCCTGGTCGTCGCGCCACGTCGGGGCGTAGAGCACGACCGTGCTGTCCGCGGCGATCCCGAGCCGCTCCCGGGCCGCCCGCCGGGCGCCGTCGCCGGCGGTGACCAGCACATCGTCGCGGGGATAGCCGGCGGCCAGGATCTCCCCGTCGTAGCGGTAGCCCTCCCGGTAGTGGACGTCCATCTCGGGCGACGGCGTGAGCAGCAGCGTCCAATTGCGCGAGGTCCGGTCGAGCTGCTGCTCGACCCGGCTGGGGGTGAAGCCCTTGCTCAGCCAGAGGCTCAGCCCCATCGTCTTGGACGGGTAGCCGTGGAAGGTCTGCAGCACCCGCTGATCGGGCCTGCGCCGGAACCACGCCTCCAGCTCGATGTTGGTCACGATATGACCGGCGCCCGCAAGCGCGGCGTACCACGCGCGGCTGCGCCACAGCACCGTCGCCGTGTCTTCGCTGCCCTCCGGCACGAAGGAGCCCGCGTCGGCAACGGCCCAGACCTGGCGGAGATCGGGGCGGCTGCTGGTCAGCTCGTCGGCGATGGCGCGCGGGCTGTCGGTGGCCGAGGCGCCGGTGTAGGCCTGCAGGTAGACCAGGTCCTGGTGCCGCTCGCGGGCCGGGTCGGCGTACCACTCCTGGAGGGCCCGCTGGCAGTACGGTCCGATCTCGTCGTCGGCCAGCGGCGGTCCCAGCTCGACGACCAGGCGGTGGCCCCCCGGCTCCTCCACACCAGGCTCCTCCAGCGAGACCACGGCCCGATGGTGCTCGGTGAGGACGGTCTCCGGGAGCCGGGCGGCAAGCGTCGGGGCGAGCGCGATCGGCCCACCGTCCGCGGCGGCCAGCAGGTAGCGACCCACCGGGGCCGGGCGGTCCCCCAGCCCCCAGGGCGCGTGCCGCAGCATCCAGGCCACCGTGCCTGGGGTACGCCGGGCGGCGAGGTCGGCCGGACCGGAGAGCCGCAGCTGCTCGGGGTCGGAGGTGGTGACGGTCAGCGTCCCGCCGTCGTGGCGGTCCAGCCGTACGTCGGTCAGGACCGGACCCGCCGGCCTGGGCGACGGCGAACCGGGCTCGACCACGAGCATGAAGTCGCCCCGCGTGGCCCGGAGCATCCGCGCGCCGAGGACGAACGGCGCGAACGCGGCGATCGAGCCGCTCCGGTCCTGGTCGCGCACGATGCCGGCGCGCTCGAGCCCCGCGACCCGCACGGTCACCTCGACACGCCACCGGGTGCCCTGAGCCAGCGCCGTCAGCGGCACGGCGAGGTCGATGACGCCGCGGTCGTGGCTCACGTACCGGGTGCCGGCGTGGCGGGTCACCTCCCGGTCGGCCGACACCACCGCCGGGACGTCGAGCCGGGCGCCCGCCTCGTCGAGGAGAGCGACCGCCACCTCGGGCTTCTCCTCGGACAGGTCGACTCCGGCGACGTACCCGAAGAGACGCAGCCGCAGGTCCTCGCCGTCCACCCACAGCCGCCGCGCCGACAGCCGCAGCCCGGTCTCGGACTCCGCCAGGACGAGCAGCGACTCCGGCACGTCCACCGGCAGCACCGCCGAGACCACGCCGTCGCCCGCGTGGGTGGCGAACTGACCACCCTCGAAGCGACGGGCCGCGACCAGCGTGACCAGATCGTCTCGCCGGCCCCCGGCGGCGAGCCAGGCCTTGACCCGGGTCTCGACCGGGACCATCGCCAGCTCCTCGCCGGAGGCTTCGACCAGCAGTCCGGCCCAGCGGCGCAGCAGGTCCCACTGACCCTCGTCGTAGCGCTCGGCGTCGTCGAGGAAGGCGCCGAGGTCCGCGACCATGCTCGCCGCCCACCGGGCGCGCCACTCCTCGGGCACCGTCGCCAGAGCGTCGCGACCACCGGCGACTGCCTCGGCCAGAGCGTCGCGCATGTCACGCAGCCCGCGAACCAGGGAGTCCGGTCGAGGCCGGGACAGCGGCCGGGGCAGCACCAGGGGCGAGGGGTCGGCGGCCAACGCCGCGGCGGGCAGGCCGTCCACGGGTACGCCGGCCCCGACGTCGACCAGCATCGCCCTGGGCCAGACCGCGCAGCCGGCAGCCGCCGTACGCACGCCCGGGCCGACCGCCCACACCCCCTCGGAGGCGGCGAGGGCCTGGACCGACTCGGTCAGGGCCCGCCGGTCCACCTCCTCGCCGGCCCGCAGGACGACGACATACCGCGAGCCGAGCGTCGCCGCGACCGCCGCCACGTCGGCCATCTCGTCACCGGTCGTCCGGATCCGCCAGTCCTCCGCGGCGTGCCGCAGTGCAACCTCTTGGGCCGCCTCGCGATCGGCGTCGCCGGCGAGCGGCACCACGATCTCCAGGCCGGCGTCGGCGACGGCGCGCAGCCGGTGCAGCGAGGCGTCCAGCCCGGCGGGGTCGGACGTGGGGATGACGACGACGCCGAGCCGCGGGCGGAGCAGGCGAGCGCGGCGCAGCAGGCCGCGCGCAGCTCGCGCCACCTTCCTCCGGTCCATCGTGCTCTCCTCCGCCCGGTTGCCGCGCCCATCGTCCCAGCCCGGACCACCCCCGAGGTCCTCGACCCGATCAGCCGAGGAGCGCGAGCGGGACGTCAGCCACCCAGCCGTGTCCGCAGGTAGGCGACCTGCGCCCCCACGGAGAGCTCGGCGGCGCCCCAGAGGACGGGGTCGACGTCT